>JAFRNH010000104.1 GCA_017430235.1 Paludibacteraceae bacterium
CCAAGATGCCATTTTTCAAGATGAAAGAGACGGGCTCCTTTTCATAAGAATCTAACAAGAAGTTGGAGTTTGCAACCATGGTATCTTCCGTTTCAATGTAACGAGAAGACATCTCAATCTCTTCGATCTCCTCTTCCTCCTGAATGTAAATTTTCAGGAATTGCTCCAATTCCGACTCTGTTTCCGGAGCAACATTATTCAAGTCAATCCATACAAAATTACTCAAAGGAATCTCTTTTAAAATTTCAATATCCTTTGCTATCTTCAATCTGTTATTATCAAAGTAAAACAATCTGACTTGTTGTGTGTTTTGTTGCATACCTTACTTTTTATTTTGTCTGTGCCGTCATTTGACAACCACATAGTCAGTACCACAAATTATTTATTTCATTTCATTTTCTATTCGATTCGTCAAAGAAACAAATTCCTGCACACTTAATTGCTCCGGTCGTTTCGTGGCAATTGGGTCTTGCAACAACGAAGAATCTTTGGGAACCAACGGCGCTATTGAGTTTCGGAGCATCTTACGCCTTTGATTGAACGAGGTCTTGACCACCTTTATGAACAACGACTCATCACAGTCCAACCGCTGCACACCATTCCGACGCATTCGAATCACCGCCGATTTCACCTTCGGAGGTGGGTCGAATACATGCTCGTGTACGGTAAACAAATATTCTATATCATAAAAAGCCTGCAACAGCACGCTTAATATACCATAAGCTTTACTATTCGGTTTGGCTGCAATCCGCTCCGCCACCTCTTTCTGTATCATTCCAGAACACACTGGCACTAAATCACGATGTTCCAACACCTTGAAAAATATCTGACTAGAGATATTATACGGATAATTGCCAATGACACAGAACGATTCACCTCCAAACAAATTGGAGATGTCTAATTTCAGAAAATCTTCTGCTAAAATTCGTCCCTTCAGATCTGGGAAATTTTCATTTAAATAGACAACAGACTCCCGATCTAACTCAACGACCTTTAAATTGATTTGCGGATTTTTTAATAAGAATTGTGTCAAAACACCCATTCCAGGACCCACCTCAAGTACATTCGTAGGTCCCGTTACAGCCAGACTATCGGCAATATTCTGGGCAATATTCAGATCTTTCAAAAAATGTTGCCCTAAGAATTTCTTGGGCGTAACTATCATCTTCCATTGATTAACTAGAGTTGACACATTTATAATCACGCAAAGGTAATAAAAAGGTTTAAAAACGAACCATTTTATCGAAAAAAATACCATCTTGAATGCCACATTTTCGAATCGAATGAAAAAAAAAGTATCTTTGCATATTATTTGATTAATAAAGATGAATAAGAAGCTTAAAAACACCATACAGATAATCATATCATTAGGATTAGGTATCCTAATTTTTTATCTCGTATATAAACAGATTGATCTTAATGATGTAAAGGAGAACCTAAAAAATGCGCACTGGGGATTTATTATTTTTCCCATCATCATCTGTTTTCTCAGCACCTGGTTTCGTGCTTTACGTTGGAATATGCTAATTGAACCTGTTGCCAAAGTACCCAAAACAAAGAATACACTCGTGGCTGTGATGATCGGATATTTCGTCAATCACCTCATACCAAGGGGGGGCGAGATTGCTCGCTGTGGTGTCCTCACTAAATACGAAGGAATTCCGATGAGTGAATTGGTGGGAACCGTCATAACGGAACGCGCCTTCGACCTAATCATCACCTTCTCCATTGTCTTCCTTGCCGCCTTGTTTGAATATGATGTCATGGCTAACTTTTTAGCCAATGTTCATTTGTTAGACAAACTTGTCAATTTAGTTACCAACCCCTATCTATGGGGGGTAATCCTTTTATTCGCCATCATCTTTATCTTTTTCAGAAAGAAAATTGCACAATTGAAATTTTTCCAAAAATTCAAAGGTGTGGGCGTGGGTATCTGGAACGGACTCAAATCATTCACGAAGATAAAAAAGAAGGGATTGTTCCTACTTTATAGCTTTCTCATCTTTTTCATGTATTATCTGATGCTCTACACCACCTTCTGGCTGTTCGACTTCTCCAAAGACCTATCTATGGAGGCTGGATTGGTGACATACGTGTTTGGCGCACTGGGTATGATCGTTCCTACTCAAGGAGGTATCGGCGCCTATGAATACATGACGATACAAGCACTCATGCTGTATGGCATTACGCAATCACAAGCGGGCACCTTCGCTGCTATCGCACACGTCATAGAAATCGTATTCTTCTGCGTATTCGGTTTCTTATGTACATTGATATTACCCATCATCAACAAAGAGACAACAAAAGTAAACAACAATGACGAATCAATATGACTACCAAGTCCACCAACATTTCTTCTTCGTGGGCATTGCCGGTACAGGCATGAGTGCCATCGCTCAATATCTGAGAGGCACAGGAAAGAAGGTGTCTGGAAGCGACAGACTCTTCAACAAAGAGAATAAAATGCTCATTCAAGAGCAATTCGAACAACAAGGCATTCAATGTTATTTTCAGGATGCGTCAGGGGTCACACCAGACGTCGACGTTCTAGTTGTATCCACTGCCATAGAAGAGACAAACATTGAATATCAAAAAGCGAAAGAATTAAACATTCCCATCATAAAAAGATCTGAATTGTTGGCTTCCATATCAAGAACAAAGCGAACAATTGCGGTGGGTGGAACATCTGGCAAATCCACCACTACTGCCATGATTTTTCATATCTTAGAAGAGAATGGTGTCTCCCCCTCTATCATGAGCGGTGCCGGACTCACCTCTCTACAAGAGAAAGGATTACCTGGCAATGCTTGGGTGGGCAAAAGTGATTGGTTGGTGATCGAAGCCGACGAGTCGGATGGCTCTATCGTCAACTACACTTCTGAGATTGCTCTCTTATTGAACATGGACCGCGACCACAAGGAGTATGACGAACTGACAGCCTTGTTTAAGACCTTCCGCGACCATACCACACAACGATTCATCGTCAATCAAAGTCATCCGAAAAGCAAGGAGTTGTCTGTCGACAAGCAATATGACTTTGGAGTCAATGTTTCCTGCGGATTTAACGGAACAGATTTCAAGCAAGAAGGTTTTTCCATCTCCTTCAAATGTAATGGAGAGGAGGTAACAATACCCGTTATTGGAAAGCACAATATGGAGAACGCATTGGCAGCCATAGCTTGTTGTCAGTCGATTGGCGTCAGCATTGCCGATTGTGCCAAAGCATTAAGTCATTACAGAGGTATCTACCGCCGCACGCAATTAGCAGGCACGGCTAATGGAATAACGGTGATCGACGATTTCGCCCACAATCCAGCAGAGGTTGTCTGCGCCATCAAAGCATGTCAGACAGTTGGTGAGAGAGTCTTCGCATGGTTTCAACCTCACGGATTTGGTCCGCTGAAATTCATGCATAAAGAGTTGGAAACAGAGACCATCACAGTCCTACGTCCTACCGACGCACTGATCCTTTCTGATGTCTATTATGCAGGAGGAACAGTCACAAGAGAAGTAACCACAGCCGATGTGGTGAAAGAGATGGAGAAGAAGAGTCAGCAAGTCATCTACTTTCCAGACAGGAAAGATATGATTCCGTTCCTTCAACAAAACGCCAAAAGCGGTGATGTCATTCTGATTATGGGAGCGAGAGACACTACGCTCTCCGACTTTGCTAAGGAGATTGTAAAGGCGTTGGCGTAAGGTACAGCAACAGATGAGGATGAAACGGACGCGGCACGCCACGTCCCT
The DNA here is from genome assembly GCA_017430235.1 of Paludibacteraceae bacterium. Classification (GTDB taxonomy): domain Bacteria; phylum Bacteroidota; class Bacteroidia; order Bacteroidales; family Paludibacteraceae; genus UBA1181. The sequence goes on from JAFRNH010000104.1 coordinate 3,748, forward strand.
ACAAGACTAAAATCCAACGAAATAGAGTTTTAAGACAAAACATAATCGAAAAGGGGAATGTTCAACCGAGCATTCCCCTTTCGTTTTAGGTATCTATAATCATTAATAAATCTTCAGCTTTTGACCGATGTAGATATGGTCTGAACGTAGGTTATTCCATTTCTTAATCTTACTTACAGGCACTTTCTTTTTCTTGGCGATGGAATACAACGTATCACCCTTACGAACAACATACGTACCCTTTCCTCCTCCACCAGGAGCTCTAAAGTAAGGATCGGCAGCAGCAGGCAATACTTGAACACGCGTGATAACATTAAACGAGTCTGCCTTATACGCAGCAATAGAATCCTTTAAACTGATGAAATCATTCACCTTACGTTGAGGAAGACACAATGTGTAGGTCTCTCCATTTCCAGGAATGATATCTTTTCTATACTGAGGATTAAGGTTTCTCAGTACTTCAAGGTTAATATCCATCACTTCAGAAATTTGAGCCAAATGAAGACGTTCATTTAAGCGGATGGTATCACAGATGAATGGCAATTCCACGCGAGCTGGACAAATCTTATGTTCCTTATAGTAGGTCATAGCATACGTAGCTGCAATGAAAGCAGGCACGTAACCTCTTGTCTCTTTTGGAAGATAAGGGTAGATAGCCCAATAATCTTTTTTACCATTAGAACGACGGATAGCCTTGTTCACATTACCCGGACCACAGTTGTAAGCTGCGATAACGAGCGACCAATCATTGTAAATACGATAAAGATCTTTCAGATAGCGAACAGCAGCAGTGGTTGCCTTAATCGGATCCCTACGTTCGTCAATTAAACTATTTCCTTGCAAGCCGTACAATTTACCTGTTCCGTACATAAACTGCCACAGACCAGATGCACCAGCAGGAGAGAAAGCTCGCGGATTCAAAGCAGATTCTATCACAGGAAGATATTTCAGTTCCATTGGAAGTTCCGCTGCATCCAACGCTTGTTCGAAAATAGGGAAATAATAGTTACTAACACCCAACATATACTCCATCTGTTTACGACGACGGAGGGTATACAATTCGATATATTTTTTTACGATTGGATTGTAAACCAACTCAAAGAGAGCTGGAATTTTTTGTAATCTCGACATTGTCAGGGAGTCATCGATTTGTGGTCCGACGCTATCGGAGACACAATTCGAAGAGAGCATCGTATTAGGATAAATGCTTAAAAGAGCATTCAGATTAGATTCTAACGATTCAGGATAATCTTTTTCCATCTGATTAACAACAGAATCAGGTGTAGAAGACAAAAGAGAATCTGCAGCCAAAGCATCTTCAGTAAAAACTTCATCAAGAGACAAAGTATCAGACATCTCTACTGCATGCAAAGAAAAAGAAAAACCAATAGATAAAATTAAAAGCGCACGTTTCATTATATATTATTTAAAACTAAAACTACATTGAAGTCCGACGTACATTGGTTGACTATCATACATAGAACCACCAAAGCCATTCGTATTAAAGACAGGTTCCAACCTCATTGTGAGGTCGTCCGTCACCGTGAAATCATAAAGGTGAGCATCAACAAATGCGTCGACAACACTAACAAGATACAAAGCGACCATACCAAACGTGCTCAAATCACGTGCACGGCGATAACGTTCTGTTTTGGATTTCAAAGTGGATTGAAGCCATGTCTGCGAACCATCATATTCTGGAACCAACGAAAGATAACTCTGAGTGTTCGGATCGGAGTCCAAAATATCATGATAAGCATTATGATAATCGTTATACATACCTCCATTCCAACGAATCAGGTAAGTAAACGTCAACATTCCGCCATAAAGTATAGGCAATTTCCAGTAACTACGATTGTATATCTGTCCCAATCCAGGGCAAACAATAGCATACCAAGTTGCTTTCTTAGGATCTGGTTTGAAGTAATCCTTCTTTATCGGTTGTTCTTCAATCTTTTTTTTCGTATTTGCTTGTGTATTTTTTATGGTATCATCCATATTATCCTCAATAACATAGAGTTCAGGGACAACAGCCTCTATGGTATCGGTCAAAATGGAATCGGCAGCAGAAGGTGAGACACCATCCACCGCATAAGAAAAGCCACAATGCAGTGAAAAAAGAAAAACAAATAATATGCGAAAATACTTCAACAAAAAACTATCATTTTTGTATGGAATCAAAGATTTCCATGATTTTAGCGAACTCATCATCATTTTTGAAAGGAATGGTGATTTTCCCTTTTCCTTTTGAATCGCATGACAAATCAACTTTGGATTCAAACAAAGAAGAGAGACGAGACTTTAGAGAATCGTATTCCACTGGCAAACTCTTACTTTCCTTATTGGTTTTTGAAGATTTCTTACCAATGTTACGAATCATCTCTTCCACCTTTCTGACAGAGAGTCCGTTTTTTAATATTTCGTTATAGATGGATAATTGATCAACAGAGTTTTCCGCACCAAGCAACGCTCTTGCGTGACCCATATCGATTTTTTTATCCTTGATGCCCATTTGAATTTCAGCAGGTAAGCGAAGCAAACGCACGTAGTTGGCTACTGTCGCACGTTTCTTTCCAACACGGTCGCTCAACTGATCTTGTGTGTAGTCACACTTATCCATCAAATTCTGGTAGGAAAGCGCAATTTCAATGGCATTCAAATCTTCACGTTGAATGTTCTCAATCAAAGCCATCTCCATCACCTGTTCGTCCGTCACCTCACGAACATAGGCAGGAATCTTTTTCAATCCAGCCTTCTGAGAAGCACGGAAACGACGTTCACCAGCAATAATTTGATATTTATGTTCAGCTAACTTACGCAAAGTGATAGGTTGAATGACACCCAATTGCTTGATAGAATCTGCCAATTCATCTAACGCCTCTTCATCAAACTCGCGACGAGGTTGGTCTGGATTGGCTTCGATATCAGCCATCTCTATTTCGTTGATGGAAGATGCACCATCCACCTTCACATTCGTATCTCCGAAAAGAGCATTCACACCGCCACCTTTTCTCAAAGAAGATGTGTCGATGTCCATATCATCCAAACCACTACTTAAACCGCCTAATTTCTTTGCCATATCACCTTCGATTAATTATTTACCTTATTACGTTCCAACAACTCCTGCGCCAACTGCATATAACACTGTGCACCTTTCGACTCTGCATCATACGTTATGACTGGCTTATGGAAACTAGGAGCCTCACTCAATTTAATGTTTCGTTGAATGATGGTCTTAAACACCATATCATCGAAGTGAGAACGCACATCCTCCACCACTTGGTTGTTGAGTCTCGTACGTGGGTCATACATTGTCAGTACAAATCCTTCTATCTCTAATTCAGGATTCAACTTACTCTTAACCAACTTAATCGTATTCAACAACTTAGAGATTCCCTCCAAGGCAAAAAACTCACATTGCACAGGAATAATCACTGAATCCGTTGCCGTTAGAGCATTCAATGTAATCAATCCTAATGATGGAGAACAATCGATGAAAATATAATCATATTCATCTTTCAATTTGCCCAATGTATTTCTCATATACATCTCACGATTCTCCATCGATACCAATTCAACCTCCGCTCCAACAAGATTTATATGAGAAGGGATAATCTTCAAATTATCCAATTCGGTATCTAAAACTGCATCGTGCGGATCTATCGATCCTAACAAACACTCATAAACAGTCTTATCTGGATGTGCCAATCTACGTACATCATACCCAAACGTAGAGGAGGCATTCGCCTGCGGATCTGCATCCACAATCAACACCTTTTTCTCTAAAACAGCTAATGATGCCGCCAGATTGACTGTCGTGGTTGTTTTTCCCACGCCACCCTTCTGATTTGCTAATGATATTATCTTTCCCATACAAAAGTATCTTTTTAATTGTTAGCGCAAAGATAAAATATTTTTTGACTATAGAAAAGAATGTCAAGTGGTCTCTTTCGTTTTTATTTTGCTTAAAGTCCTGATTTTGCTATCCCTGAAATAGTTTTCAACCTTTTTTTGTTAATAACTATCTGCCTTTTGTTAATTAGTCCCGATAACGTCTCAAGATCTCCGTATAAGAATCAATGCGACGATCTCGAAGGAATGGCCATATACGACGCACATCCTCCGAACGTTTCAAAGAGACCTCCACAACGGCAATCTGCTCCTCCGTATTGGACAAGCGGGCAAGGAACTCTCCTTGCGGACCAGCCACAAAGCTATCTCCCCAGAAGGTAATGCCATTGGTAACACCCGATGGATCAGCCTCATACCCCACTCGATTCACAGAGACAACTGGCAAACCGTTCGCAACTGCATGTCCTCTTTGTGAGATAATCCACGCATCCAACTGTCGATCTTTCTCATCTTGCGGATCGGTACTCTCCCATCCTATAGCAGTCGGATAAATAAGTAAATCAGCACCAGCCAATGCCATCAAACGGGCTGCTTCTGGATACCATTGATCCCAACACACCAAGACGCCCAACGTACCGACAGAGGTCTTGATCGGATTGAATCCTAAATCACCTGGCGTGAAATAGAACTTCTCGTAATAGGCTGGGTCATCTGGTATATGCATCTTACGGTATTTTCCTGCAATGGTTCCATCTTTCTCGATCACCACCGCTGTATTATGATAGAGTCCGACTGCCCTCTTCTCGAACAATGAAAGGACAATCACCACCTTCAGTTCCTTTGCCAAAGCGGAGAATGTGTCGGTCGACGGACCAGGTATCGTTTCTGCCAAATCAAACTGATTGACATCCTCTTCCTGACAGAAATAGAGTGCGTTGTGCAACTCTTGCATAACAACCAGTTCTGCACCTTGTGCAGCACATTCTCTAACTTTTTGAACCAAACGCTGAATGTTATCTTTAACATCAGACGTGTTATGTTGTTGAATCAAACCTACCTTCATAGAACGTAAATTTTATGAATAGAACCTAACTATAAAACGCCCAATGGCAACTGCATTGTCACGCAATGCAAAGAGCCATGCTGACGTATCAATGTGGTACAATCCACTCCGACCACCTCATGATTTGGAAAGGCTTTCTGTAACCTTTCTAATGCTACTGTATCTTGCTTACACTGATAGGTCGGTACAAGAACCGCACCATTGATAATCAAAAAATTAGCATACGTTGCTGGCAAACGGAAATCATCTTCATATTGAGCATCCGGCATAGGAAGCGGTATCAAGGAATAAGGTGAGCCATCCTCCATCTTGAACGTTTTCAGTTCCTCTTCCATCGCTTTTAACTCCTCGTAATGTTCATCATTTTTATCCGTACACTGAACATACGCGATGGCATCCTTGCCACAAAAACGAGCTAAGGTGTCAATATGACTATCTGTATCATCGCCAGCCAACCAACCATGACTAAGCCATAAGATCCGTTTTAAACCAAATATATCTTTTAGAAATGCCTCAATCTCTTCTTGTTGCAGATGTTCATTTCTGTTTTTCGACAACAAACACTCCTTAGTCGTCAGCAAAGTTCCGTCTCCATCGGATTCGATACTTCCACCCTCCAACACATAATGTAGGAAGTTGAAATATCCTGTATTAGCAGAAAAAAGGTCTGAAGCATACAAATTACGAGTGATTTGATTATCTAAATTAGCAGCAAACTTGAGTCCCCATCCATTGAATTGGAAATCGTACATACAAGGCTGACCATCCACATAGACAGTTATCGGACCGTGGTCGCGTGCCCATGTATCATTCGTATTCATTTGACAGAACAAGATTCGGTCTTCTATATCAGACAATAACGAACGAACTTTTTTCTCATTCTGACAAACAATCAGCAAACGCTCACGTTTAGCAATTTCATGTGCGATGTTGATATAGCACCGGGTGACATCCTCTAATATGTAATTCCAATCCGTTTCCTCGTGGGGCCATGTCAGCATGACACAACACTGTGGAATCCATTCGGGTGGTAATTGTATAGCCATTTTTTTAATTTTTATGGAACATTTCAGATCTTGAACTTGACTTATATGAATTTTTACGTTGTCGCATACTTAAGCGATAGGTAATCACCTCATTAGCCAATGAGACAGGGTCATCTTTCGAATAGGTTTCGTTTCTCACGAAACCACCCAATACGCCGTCTTCCATCTTCTTATTAGGGTTCCATCCATTGCCTATGTAGAAGAACATCTGATATTTTCCATTATCGAGATTGAATGTATACGTACTGTCAGCTGCCACGTAAGCATGAGCCACCACCTTTCCGTTCTCATCATTCTCCTTAATCATGGCAATCATATCAAATGCGACAGGAGCAACCACAACAACGTCTGTATTGAATTTTTTCGTTGACTTTGCATTATCTCCGAAAAAGGCTTGATAAGGAAGTTCTCCATTAGGCAAAGTGTTGTTACCATATTTTTCAATGTCACTTTGTATTTGCAAAAGAGAGTCTCTCAATCGAGTTGCCTCTGCCGTGTATTTATCAGCTGGGAAGGCATGCAAGAACTCCTCATACGCACGGAGATCATCCTTTTTACGTTTTTGTGCAAAGTAATCTTCTTCCAACAAAGATTTCCTCTCATTCGTCTCCTTAATATATTTTCCATTTGGATATCTATCTCGGAATGAAACGTATGATGGCACCGTGTTATCCCACACTGCTTCATAATAGTCGAGAGTCTCAGTAAAAACAAAATTCAATAACAAGAAAATAGCCAATATGGCACCAGCCACAATCGCAATAATTTTTGTTCCACTCATAGTCGTGTAAATTAAAAATTTTCGTTATTTCTCTCTTTATAGTGAGTTCTAAAAATCAAATCTTGTGATTTATCTCTTGTATAGTCTTCAAGATGCCATCCACATCCATTCCATAGAGATGATATAGCTCATCTGGCGTACCATGCGTGGCAAATTGATCTGGCAAACCGACACGTGACACAATGTGACCCGTGTAGTTATTGTCTGCAAGAAACTCCAACACAGCAGAGCCAAAACCTCCTTTTATGGAACCATCTTCCACCGTCACAATCTTCTTGAACTTCTTAGCCACTTCATGCAAAAGAGTCTCATCTAAAGGTTTTAGGAAGAGCATGTTGTAATGTGCAACCGAGATTCCTAATTCTTTTGCCTTTGGAATGGTCTTTTGCACCATGTATCCCAACGGACCGAGCGACAAGACAGCGACATCATCACCCTCCGTCACACAATATCCCTTACCCACTTCCATCGTTTGGAAAGGCAAATGCCAATCAAGCAAAACGCCTTTTCCTCTTGGATAACGAATCATGAATGGTCCGTGTCCGGGTTGAGAGGCCGTATACATCAGGTTTCTCAGTTCGATAACATTCATAGGCGACGCTATCGTCAGATTCGGAACGCAACGGAAGGCAGCCAAATCGAAGGCACCATGATGAGTAGCACCATCTGCGCCCACTAAACCTGCGCGATCCAAGCATAAAACCATGTCCAGATTCTGCAAAGCCACGTCATGAATCACATTGTCGAAGGCACGTTGCATGAAAGAGGAATAGATATTACAGAACGGCATCATTCCCTCCTTGGCCAATCCTGCCGAGAAGGTCACTGCATGGCCCTCCGATATACCTACGTCATAGACACGATCTGGCATCTCATGCATCATAAATGACATAGAGCAACCCGAAGGCATAGCAGGCGTGATTCCGATAATCTTCTCATTTTCACGAGCCAGTTCCAACAAAGCATGTCCAAAGACATCCTGAAACAAAGGTGGTGTATCCTTTGTGATTGGCGGGATGATACGCTCACCCGTCTCTTTATTGAATTTACCAGGGGCGTGCCACTCTGCAGCAGACTCCTCTGCTGGTTTAAAGCCTTTTCCCTTTGTCGTTTTGATATGAAGAACTTTCGGTCCCTCATAATCTTTTATCTCACGAAGGATCTTCACCAATTGCTGAACATCATGACCATCAACAGGTCCGAAGTAACGGATGTTTAATCCTTCGAAAATATTATGTTGTTTCGTAATAGCCGCCTTTAATGAGTTGTTACGACGAATCATCATTCCCTTTTTCTTCTCATTGATCAACCCCCATTTCTGCAGCAATTGAGAAAAACGGTAACGCCACTTATTGTAAGTCTTAGAGGTAGTCAGACGAACTAGATAATCGCTCAATCCACCAACGGGCGTATCAATAGCCATGTGATTATCATTCAAGACAATCAGCAGATTATTCTTATAGAAGGAGGTGTTGTTCAATCCTTCAAAAGCCAAACCGCCACTGATAGCTGCATCACCAATCACCGCCACTGTATGTTTACTTTCTTTTAATTTGGCGGATGCTATATCAAGTCCCAAAGCCGCCGAGATGGAATTAGAGGCATGTCCAGCGATAAAAGAGTCATACTCACTCTCCGAAGGATTCGGGAATCCACACAAGCCCCCCAATTGACGGTTGGTGTGAAACAACGTTCTACGTCCCGTTATAATCTTATGTCCATAAGCCTGATGTCCCACATCCCATACGATATTATCATTTGGCATATCATAGACATAGTGGAGTGCCACTGTCAACTCCACCACACCCAAACTCGCACCCAAATGACCCGGATTATGCGACAATTCATCAATAATAAACTGACGTAATTCTTGGCAAAATTGAGGCAACTCCTCTTCCTTCAGTTTTTTCAAATCTGAAGGATATTCAACCTTCTGCAATAATGCACCAACAGTATCCGACATCGTCTTCTCTAATTATTTCATTTTGAGGATTACCCTCTACTTAACGTTTTTATTTTTTTTCGTTTTATAATGGTGAATTTATAAATCTCAACTTTAAAACGGTCTTTTCCATAAATCCGCACGAAGATACAAAAAAAAAAGTTAGCTATGTGAAATGTAACATTTTTTGACAAAAATATTCTTCATTCTCCCATTCTTCTCATATAATTTATGTAAGTTTGCATAAGAAAAGGCAAGTTCTATAAAATTTCACGAAATGAATTATAGAACCCACCTAATGATAAATTCAAATTCTCGAAACAAATTCTATTTTTCAATGAATAAACTCACAACCATTTTTCTAATAGGCGCTCTTGCCACATCCTGTGTTAGTAAAAAGGAGTTAACCACAGCTAATTCTAAGCTTCAAGATTGTCAAACCACGCGCGAAGCTCAACGGGTTGACATCAATGATATGAAAAAGCATATCACACAACTGCAATATGACTCTGCCGCAGCGCAAAAAACTATCCACAAATTGATGGCAGACTCTATTTCTCAATCAAAAACGCTTCATCAAGCTGAAATGGAACTACGCGATCTAAAGGCGGCAAACAAACAGTTGTCCGACAGAATCACCTCTTCTACCAACTCCGCCGAAGTGAAGGCGCTCTTGGCTGATTTGCAAAAAACACAGGAAAAATTGCAGAAAAGAGAAGATGATTTAAAAGCATCTGAAAAACAATTGGCAGAGAAAGAGAAAAAGGTAAACGAACTGAGCAGCATCATCAGCAAGCAAGATAGTATCTTGAAAGACCTAAGAAACAAGATTGCTGCTGCATTCGCTAATTTCAAAGGAAAAGGAATTGAAGTTGTCAATAAAAACGGAAAAGTATACGTCAGTCTTGATGAAAAACTGATGTTTAAATCTGGTAAATGGGAAGTGGAAGAAAAGGGAGGCACTGCTCTCACGACGCTATCCAACTTCTTAGCCGAGAACAAAGATATCAACGTCATCGTGGAAGGTCATACAGATAGCCTTGCCTACAGAGGAAACGGATACATTCTCGACAACTGGGACCTAAGCACAAAACGTGCTACCGCCATCGTACGTATCTTATTGCAAAATCCAAATGTGGATCCTGCTAAAATATCAGCGACTGGTCGTGCTGAGTTTTGCCCTGTCAATGATAACCTAACATCTGAATCTCGTAGCAAGAACAGACGTACGGAAATCATTCTCAGTCCAAATCTCGACGAACTGATGGAAGCTATGCTCGAAAAATAAGCTATAGATGGATTCTTTTCGAACAATTATTCCGATACCAAAAGAACTGGACATCAAGCACACGAACAAGGTGATGATGTTCGGTTCTTGTTTTACTGAGAACATCGGTCAAAAACTGATTGACCATAAATTTTCTGTCTCCTGCAATCCGTTAGGGATTCTTTTTAATCCCATCTCCATTCTCCAAACAATCAACAGAATCGTAGACAACAAAAAAGTGACTGAGAAGGAACTGTTCGAATACGAAGGAGTGTGGAACTCATTCTCCTTCCATAGTCAATTCGCACAATTATCTGCCTCCGATTATTTGGCAAACATCAATCCCATCATTGAAGCATCACATCAGTTCATAAAGTCATGCGATTTCCTCTTTATCACATTAGGAACCTCATGGATCTATGAAGACACTGTGACAAACGAGATTGTTGCCAACTGCCACAAGGTTGCAAGTACCAGATTCAACAGGCGAAGAATATCTTCCACCGAATGCTGCGACGCTATTCTCAGTGCAATCGAAAAGATTCATAAAGTAAATGAGCACGTCAACTTCATATTTACAGTTAGTCCCATCCGTCACTGGAAAGATGGAGCACACGGCAACCAACTGAGTAAAGCTACCCTACTGCTTGCTATCGATAAGATATGTGAGATGTATTCTAATTGTTCCTATTTCCCTTCTTACGAGATTATGATGGACGAGCTACGCGACTATCGTTTCTATGCAGACGATATGCTTCATCCAAGCGAGTTTGCCTTAAAATATATTTGGGAAAGATTCTCTGATTGTTATTTCTCTGAAGAGACTCAAGCTATCAACAAAGAGGTGGAAAGCTTGAATCAAGCCCTCCACCACAAACCTTTCAATTCCGAAAGTCAGTCTTACAAAACTTTTCAAGAAAAGACGCTCAACAGAATTGCCGAACTAGAAAAAAAATATCCTTTTATCAAATTTTAATCAATCCACTTTACGGAAGACGAACGCCGTACGTGAAGGAAGGTATAATTGCAACCAACCTTTGCCGACAGCTGTCTTATTCACATCCTCTATAGTAAAATGTTTTTGGTTATCATCCACCAATCCAAAACCTCCGTAGCACGGATCATCTGTATTCAACACCATTTCATAGGCACCCTCTTCTGCCAAGATGCCGTATCCGTCAAACGATTTATACGGATGGAAGTTATAAACAAAAACCAAATCACCTCTTTGGTAAGCTAGCACTTGATCGTCTGATTTATCCCACAACTGATAGATTGGGGTCTCATTAAATTTAGCGACCGACTTCACCAAATTCACCATGGCCTTATCAAAGTCGCCCAAATACATATATTTCAAATCATGATCATCAACCAAATGCCACTGTCTGCGTGCATGTTTGTACGACCATCCGTTTCCTTCACGAGGGAAATCGATCCATTCCGGATGACCGAACTCATTGCCCATGAAATTCAAGTATCCACCATTGATAGTAGAAATAGTAATCAAACGTATGATTTTATGTAATGCAATAGCACGGTCTACCATGTAAGAAGATGGGAACAAACGAGACATGTGCCAATACATATCGGCATCCGCCAAACGGAACATCAATGTTTTATCGCCCACCAAAGCCTGATCATGACTTTCTGCATAACTGATTACCTTTTCATCCGCGCGATGATTTGTCAATGTATATAGAATATGTCCAGGCTTCCAGTCCTCATCTCTACACTCCTTGATCATCTTAATCCAAAAATCTGGAATACCCATTGCCAAACGATAATCAAAGCCCATACCACCATCTTTTATTCTAGACGCCAAGCCTGGCATACCGCTGACATCCTCCGCTATAGTGATTGCTTTAGGATTCACCTCATGAATCAAGGCATTAGCCATTGTCAGATAGCAAATAGCATCGCCATCCTGATTAGGGCTATAATAATCTGAGTAAGTACCAAAAGAGGTTCCCATACCATGGTCTAAGTAGATCATGGAAGTGACACCATCAAAACGGAATCCATCAAATTTGAATTCATCCAACCAATATTTACAATTAGATAGAAGGAAATGGATTACCTCATTTTTACCGTAGTTGAAGCAATATGAATCCCATTGATGATGTTCGCCACGCTCTCCCTCATGGAAATATTGATAACGAGTTCCATCGAATAGTCCAAGTCCCTCGTTCTCATTTTTCACAGCATGAGAATGAACCAAGTCCATGATGACAGTCAATCCCAGTTCGTGAGCGCGATCGATCAATGCCTTCAACTCTTCCGGTGTACCGAAACGAGAGGAAGGGGCGAAGAAACTGGAGACATGATATCCAAAAGAGCCATAATAAGGGTGTTCTTGGATAGCCATCAATTGAACACAGTTATAGCCATCCGCCACGATTCTTGGCAGAACATTATCTTTAAACTCTGTATATGTAGAGACCTTCTCTTCCTCACCTGCCATACCTATATGAGCTTCATAGATAAGAAGAGGAGATACTGTTGGTTTGAATTTTTTTATTGAAAACTTATACGGTTGTTGAGGAGCCCACACCTGAGCGCAGAACACCTTTGTATAATCATCCTGAACCACACGTCGACACCAAGCGGGGATTCTTTCTCCACATCCACCATTCCAATAGACCTTCAACTTATATAAATCCATATGTTTCATGGCAGATTCAGGCAATTCTAATTCCCAAACGCCATTAGCCAATGGTTTCATTTGATAAGACTCCGATTCTTTCCAATCATTGAATGTACCAATGATAAAAATAGCAGTAGCGTTAGGAGCCCATTCTCTCAGCACCCAGTGTTTAGCAATCTTATGTAATCCGAAGTAGAGATATCCTGTTGCAAAATCAGATAGAGATCCTTGTTTTAGCTCTATCTCGGTTTTCCTTTTAAGATAGTATTTATATCTACCCACAATTGCATCCTGAAAAGGTTTCAACCACGGGTCGTTTTTAATTAGTTTCAACATTTCCATATAGCATCCAAATTAGTATTCGGTAAATATAAGAAATTTTTTTGAATTTGAATTCAATTTTCATTTGAAATCATGCGAAATGAATTTATAGAACCCACCTTTAGAATGCACTATTAGGAAAACAAAAAAAAGAGGGAACCCGAAAGTTCCCTCTCTCTATTAGATTGAATCTATTTTTATTTTTCGAATCTTACGATAAACTCAACACGGCGGTTTTTAGCCTTACCAGCAGCAGTACTGTTAGAAGCAACTGGTTTGTCTTGACCAAATCCTGCAGAAGTCAAACGGCTCTCTTCGACACCTTTGTTTACCAAGTAAGCCTTAACAGCTGCGGCACGATCCTCAGACAATTTTTGGTTCTTATCTGGTTTACCAGAGTTATCAGTGTGACCGTTGATAGACAACTTCCAGCTTGGGTTCTCTTTCATAACTGTAACCACTTGATCCAAGATACCGTTAGAAGATTTCTTGATTTTAGCAGAACCTGTTTCGAATTGGATACCATTCAAAGCCTTTTCGAAGATTTGTTTAACCTCAGCCTTGATTTCTGGGCAACCATTGTTAGCCTTTACACCTGGTTGATCTGGGCAAACATCCTCGTAATCGAAGATTCCATCGCCATCTTTATCAGTAGGGCAACCCTTCTCGTCTACGAAACCTCTAGCCTCAGCTGGAGTACCTGGACATTGATCAAGATAATCAAATACACCATCGCCATCAGAATCCAATGGACAACCGTTTGCGTCTACAAAGCCTCTTGCAGCTTCTGGAGTATCACGACACTGATCGATGTCATCTGTTACACCATCACCATCAGAATCAACTGGGCAACCAAGAGAATCCACTTTGATACCAGAAGGAGTGTTAGCACATTTATCCAAATAGTCAGGAACACCATCACCATCTGAATCCTTATCACAACCATTCTCGTTTACAAACTTGATAGCCTCTGGCAATGTGTTAGGACATCTATCTAACTTGTTAGGTACACCATCACCATCTTTATCATTGTTGAATGGGATGTTGAAGTATACACCCAAGCTATGAATCAAATGTTGGTCGTTGAACTTACCACATTCACGATTATCGTTTGCATCAGCAGTACCGCCAATAGGATAACCATATTTTAAGAAGTAACGAAGACCCCACTTATCAGTAACTCTGAAATCAACACCAACACCACCACCGATAACGAAATTGAAACCTTCATTATCTGCTTGTGTAGTTTGGAAATCAGCGCTTTCGCCCAATCCATAGATAGCTCTTGCGCCTAAGCTCAAAAATACATACGGACTAAGACGTGTTGTATCAGCATGAATGAATTTATACTTTCCAGATAGGTCTACATAGCCCATTCCAGCCTTGAAATCAGGATCTGTTGCATTGAAGTCGCCACCTTTTGTTCCATAACGGCCCCACAAAGCTTGCAACTCTGCATCAAAATACTCATTCAAATAGTGAGACACTGTAAAAGAGGCACCACCATAAAAGCCATCTGCAATGTGGAAAAACTTGTTTCCCCAATCGTTGGCAGCCTCGATTTTATTGCCGTATACACCAATAGACCAAGGTGTATCCTTTGTTTGTGCAAATAATGACATAGATGCCAATGCTGCACATGCTGCTAAGAAAACTTTCTTCATTGTTTAAGAATTTCTATTATATTTAACTTTAATTGTTTCCTTACAAGATTTCAAAACACACATAAACTATTTGCAAATATACTATAAAAATTCACAAATAAAACTTAATTAATGAAAATTTTATCATTCTCACTTTCTTGTCAAAAATCTCTTCCAACCCACTATAATTCTTAACAGATTATTCCCATATCAGTAGTTCATATTTAAAAATTTTATATAAATTTGTCTAAACTAAAACCATAAATTCATAGATAGAAAATGAAACACGAACTATTTACATCTCTACTCATGGCTCTTGCCATAAGCTCTCAAGCTCAACAAGCCCCTATTTCCATTACGATTGACTCTGAAACTGACAACATTGCCATTTCACCTTACATGTATGGCAGAAACGGAGCTCCTTCTTCTACGGCGGAATACTCATTAATAAAAGAGGCTGGAATTCGCTTTGAGCGCATGAACGACGGAAACAATTGTACCAAATACAATTGGAGAAAGAAACTGACTTGTCACCCCGACTGGTACAATAACGTATATGACTGTGATTGGGACAAACGTGCAAGCGATTTTCAGACAAATCTGCCTAATTTGAAAGGAATGTTTGCCCTCCAGCTATTGGGCAAAGTGGCAAAAACCAAAGATTACAATTTTAACGATTGGGGATACAACCGTTCTCAATGGTGGAGCGGATGCTCCAAGAAGATGTGCGGAGGTGGTTCCTTTGACGAAAACGGAAACGTTGTTCAATTAGGCGATACCAGTCTATTCCTACAGGATTGGCCAGCCGACTCCACCGTAGGCATCTACAACCATTGGAAAAACGATCTGAATCTCAATATGAGTCAATTCGAATATTGGAACATGGACAATGAAATGGAGATCTGGGGTGGCACTCACAGCGACGTCATAACTGATGTCTATACCAATGAAACGTATGAGGAAATCATGCAAAAATATTTCGCTGTGGCAAAGGCAATTCGTAAAATCAACCCGAATGTGAAACTTTGTGGTCCTGCCGCAGCTTCCGAATGGACATGGTACAACGGATGTGGAAACACACAACCTACAGTCGACGGAAAAACCTACTCATGGTTGGAATATTTCATCATGCGATGCGCTCAAGAGGAAAAAGCAACGGGTGTTCGAATGATTGATGTTTTAGACATCCACAACTACCCAGAGGTATCCACCGAAGCTCAAATGCTACAAACACACAGAATGTTTTACGATAAAAATTACAACTACCCAGGAGCTAACGGTGTAAAGAAAATTAACGGTGGTTGGGATAATACACAAACCAAAGAGTATATCTTCGAGCGATGCAAGGATTGGATCATCGAATACTTCGGTTCGGACAACGGAATCACCTTTGGCGTGGGTGAATACAACATCAAAAACACTGCCACGCAAATGACACAAGCACTCTCCTACGCTTCTTGTATCGGCGAAGGCTCTCGTCATGGTATGGAATATTTTACACCATGGACATGGTATGATAGCATGTGGGAAGTGGTTCACCTCTTTAGCAGTTGTGCAAAGGAGATCAATGTGGGAGCCGTTTCAAGTGATGAGAAAAACGTTTCCGCCTACACATCCAAAAACAGTAAAGGTGACTCTATCACCGTTATCTTTGTCAACCGAAGCAACAAGGTTCAAAACGCATTAACACAAGTGTTGCACACAAAATTCCAAGACGGAGTTTACACCACCTATACGCTTCAAAATCTTCCGGAAACCAAGACATTCAATTCACACACAAGCAATGCTTTGGAAACTGGCACGATTGAGTTAACTGGCAACACCCTCGGAATGACCCTGCCTGCTTATTCTATCACTGCGGTGATATTGGGCAATGGAGAGACCAGTGTCAACAACACATTGGCCAAAGAAAAACCAATTCTCTATCCTAACCCAGCGTCACAAGTGGTAAATGTATCAAGCGACTTTATCATCAACAACATAGAATTATACAACACCGTTGGCACCCTCTGTAAAAGCATGTCATGCAATGCCAGACAAGCAAAACTGACGATTTCAGACCTTCCGAACGGCATCTATGTGGTGATGATCCACACAACTGACGGAATCCAATCCTCTCTACTAAATGTACGGGCGGATTAAACCTATCATACATGTACAAAAAACGTAGGGGCGAATAACATTCGTCCCTATTAATATTATCACAAAAAAGGCGAATTAAATTCGCCTTTTTTTTATTAACGTAAAATACGTTTAATACGATTTGCCTCTTCGATCAAATGACGCAATGCAGTATCGTCATTTTCCTCCATAGCCACCTTGAATTGTTTTAATTTATCCATATACGCATCAAGGACGGAAAGCACATTCTCTTTGTTTTGCAAGAAGATTGGCACCCACATGTCTGCATTACTCTTAGACAAACGAGCTGTAGATGCAAAACCTCCGGAAGCCAAATCAAAGATATTCTTTTCGTTTTTCTCCTTATCCAAAACGGTCAATGCCAAAGCAAACGAAATCACATGCGAGATATGGGAAACATACGCCACATGAACGTCATGATGAGCAGCACGCATGTAGATGATACGCATGTTAAGACTATCATACATTCTGCGCACCAATTCAACGGCTTTACTGTCTGAATCCTCTGCATTACAGATGATTCCGGCACGACCAGCAAACAAGTTAGGGATAGCTGCCCACGGACCATTAAACTCTGTTCCTGCCATCGGGTGCGATGCCACATAATTCTTGCGACGTGGATGATAATGAACAGAATCATTCAACTTCTCCTTAGTAGAACAAACATCCACCACATACTGATTGTCAGATATCTTATCCAAAATATCTGAAAGCATGCGAATGGCAGCACTAACTGGAACAGACAGCAAAATCAAATCACTCTTGGCAATCAGTTCATCCATCGTGACGATTTCATCCACCAATCCAATACGTTGTGCAGTCAACGCATTCAACTCCACATTATCACATCCCAGGAAATGGTCTGCAAACTTATTTCTACGTAAATCGATGGCCATAGAGCCACCGATCAATCCTAATCCGATAATTCCTATTGTCATATTTTACAAATAATAATCAATTATATCCATTCAGAAACTTCAACACAACATGAGTGTTTATCCGTTTCTACTCAAAAAAGACAAGTAATTCTCATCAACAATCTTAATCTTACGTCCGTCGATCTGAATAATATTCTCATGCGCCATCCACGAGAGTGTGCGTATTGCATTAGAGGTCGTCATATTGGAAAGACTAGCAATATCCTCACGCGACAAGCTCACATCCAAAGTGGCACCATCTTCTTCTAATCCGAAATTATCTCTTAAGAAAATAAGTGATTCTGCCAATCTTCCACGTACATGCTTCTGCGTCAACGAAACAGCTCGTTTATCCGCAATACCTAAATCGACAGATAGTTTATGAATAAAATACCATGACAATTCGCTATTCTGCATCAATAAGTTTTTGATCACATCCCTTGGTATCATGTATATCACCACAGGCTCGAATGCACATGCATTCGTCACAAAATTCTCCATGGCAAACATTGCACGATATGCCAACATCTCACCTGGCTTTACCACTCGAACAATCTGGCTTCTTCCCCCTACTCCAGTACGGAATATCTTCAGTTTGCCCTGTGCAACACACAACACATGCGTAGGAAGCTCACCCTCACAATATACCATCTCATTCTTCTTAAACTTACGGATCATACAGTTACGATTGAGATAAGTCAACTGCTCCTGAGTCAACACTCTCCACACGTCAGATATCTCCTCTATACCGACATAATCGGACTCATATTTTTTTACCATAAACTTAAATTTCGTAAAAGACAAACAAAAATAGTAAAATAATGTTAATTAACATAATTTCAGACTTAAAAAGTTGTAAAGCATCAAAAAAGGCAGCCTCAACAGCTGCCTTTTTCTCTTCAATATGATAAAATTTTTAATTGTTCGTATCCAATCTACCAAATACTTTTTTCAGCAAATCAGAGGTACGCTCTGCTACGTTATGACGAATGCCAGACTCCTTATCTGCCACCTTAACAAACAATCCATCCAACGCTTTCGCTGTCACATACTCTCCCAAGTTGGTATTCACTTGTTGAATTGAATTAACGGTATTATACAAGTTTTCATCATAAATTTTAAGTCCTTCAAAAGCTAAATTAACAGCAATTCTTTTAGCAGTACTTCCATTCTTTGCAGATTGAATCAAACCAGGGATCTTATTGTAATACTGAGTGAAACCTGTCCAAGCATCATTCAAAGAACGACCGCTCACCTTCACTTGATCGAAAGTACCAGTTACTACCTTACCGAAAGTCTTTGTCAAATCTGCTGATGTTTTCTCTTGCAAATACTCTGTAGCTGCATGTTCCGATCCGAATAGGATTGCTTCACCATCGGAAATAGACATACCGGTAATTGCAGTCTTGAAGATACCTGCGGCCTCTGGAGCTGCAGTTTCAGCTGCTTGATTCATCAAGGTAACAAGGTTTTCCTCATCGAATGCTTCTGCGCCAATAGCAGAAAGCACTGCTTTTCCTTTTTCTGAGCTACATAGTTTCATGATGGTTTGCACCTCTTCTGGAGCCTCAATTCGAACAGCAAGGTCATTCAAATAACCACCTTCTTGTCCTAAATTCTGAGAAGCTGTTTGTGCACCAATGGTCAAAGCCTCTTTCAAGGCCAGTACGGTATCATCTGTTGTTAAACTTTGCAATGTCTCCTCATCGCATGAGGTAAATGTACATGTTGCCACACCCAATGTTGCATACATGGCAATGTGTTTAATCTTTGAAGTTAGTTTCATATTCGCTTAATTTTATTTTTCATTCTTTTATAATACAAGATAAAAACTCTCCGCAAATCTACTGAAAAGAGACGTCATAACAAATTAAAAAAATATAAAATTAATCATCGAGGATTTCATTTCTTGTATTTTTTCATCCTACTCCTCGTTTACCTGTGGAAAGAATCTCTATCTTCTGAAAGACAATTTCATGTGGCATCTCGGCTCTCGCCAGCTTCGGCTTAAGCCATGCTTTCAGTTCATCGGTTGTGAGATGGGAATCTTTTGCTAGTTCCACTTGCGCTTTTAGCACGAAACCAAACGTCTCGTCTGCTACAGGATAGACTTTAGTATTGACCACCTCTGGATATTGTGCAATCACCTGTTCGACATTTTCCGGATAGACATTTTCGCCACCACAGACAACCATTTTTCCTGCACTCTCATGAAAGAAATAGCCCCCTTCATCACATCGCACTCTATCTCCCGTACTCTGCCATTTGTTTTGTTGTCCGATCATTGCCCATTTGGACCGAACCCATAGTGTTCCAACTCCATTACCATCCTTATCACGCACTTCACACTCCACACCTGTTATCGGTCTTCCTAATGTCACCTCTGCTTTAGATGAGAGGTCCTTCGGTGTAGCCATCATAAAGAAACCTGCCTCCGACGTTCCATATAGATTGAACAAGACATCTCCCAGTTTCTCACGGGTAGTGTCCAATAATTTTTTACTCAAACGGTCGCCACCACTAATCACACACTGCACACTTTTCATTTTTTCTTCCGATCCCTCTGTTTGCCAAATTCGGGCAAGCATGGCTGGCACGGTTGGCATCACCTCAACTTGTTCTTTCGCAATCATCTCCAATGCACTTTCTTCTTTGAAACGTCTCGCCAGACATATCTTCTTACCCATTGCCATCGATATGACAAGTGTGCCCAAACCAAAACCATGATAAAAAGGAAGTGATAAGTATACGCTTTGGTAATTTTGAATGCAGATATCTTTCAACAATGCTAAAAAAGGAGGAAGAAACTGCAACACACCCGTCTTACGTGAAGCCTCTTTGTACTTTCCGCTGGACCCACCTGTAAAGACTGAGATTTGTCCGCCTCTGATAATTCTTGGTCGTTTCACCTCTCCAACGAGTCCTCTTTGCACCTTTTCACAGACGGATTCTATGGTGATACTTTCGCACGGAATCTCAGCAGGCAGGCATCGCTGCTGCAACTCTTCATCATATACAATAGCATTCAAGTGCCATTTTTGCAGGGAAGCCTCCATTTTTTCAGAACCCATATCGCTATTCAACAGTCTGATATTCACACCTAATCGAGACAGTGCTGTGAACAAGGCAACCGACGCAGAATGATTTCTGCATAAGATGCCTACATGATCATGGGGACGAAAATGATATTCCGAATACAACACATCCGTCACTTGCAAGGCATAGTCATATAATTGTTTATACGTCAACCGTTCGCCTTCCGACACGATGGCACAACAATCAGGATAGTATCGTGAAGCGAAACGCAATACTGCCATCAATGTCACACCCTCTTTAATGAAGCAACCAGCCAATCGAAACAACCCTCTTGGTGTGATTAAATGAAGTTTATATAGAGCCTTTAATATAGATGTTTTCTTTGTCATGAGATATGTTTATATGCGAAACGAATGATTGGTGATAATAATGTAGCCAATGGAGCTGTGATACGTGTCCACCAAGGCTTGTACGAATCACGACATTCCACTGCGAGACGGATTAACAGTTCTGCCGCCTCCGCTGCCGTATAGGCAGGCATCTTTTTATATGTAGTGTTAACGTCAGACATCTGAGTATGTACAAGTGGCATATAGGCTATTTTAATGTGGATACCATGTTTACTCAGTTCCGCATTGGCAGTCTCGCACCATGTGTTACCTGCACATTTGGATGCATGATAAGCCGACCACCCGGGAGCAGGTGGATAGAGGGAACTGACAGATGAAGTATAGACCATTGTTCCCTTCACTGGTTTCATCAAAGGAATGCAGGTCAAGGCAAGTGCAACCATTGCACGATAATTGACATCCATGGTACGGTCATAATCATGAAGGCGGTCTAACGCGCTCGTAATCTCTCTATGAATAGACTTGCCTGCATTAGCGAAATAATAGTCGATTGGAGTGTTTTGCTGACGAAGTTCATCACACAAGGCATCCAATGCCGTTCTGTCACGAAGGTCAACAGATCTGCACTCCGCCTCACACCCCATAGCGACTGCTTTTTCACACAGTCCTTGCAGTTCATTTATATCACGAGCCACCAACAGCAATTTAGTCTGACACGACATAAGACGGCAAGCCAGTTCCCTACCAATACCATGAGAAGCGCCAGTAATCAACACCCGTTTGTTTTTAAACTTCGAATGCAGTTTCTCGTCGCTCAACTTCCAACACGGATATAATAGCTTTTTTATTAACATAAAGAGTATGTGTGTTTAATCTATAATATAACACGCCAATTGACTTAACGAACAGCGTATACCAACACACAATCTTCCATCACACGATAATGTAACAAGAAAGAGTGATGTTGTTTGGTTTCGTAAGCTTGGAATGTCCCTTCGTCATTCACCGCAAACGGATTGACAATGATATCTTCTGAGAACTCTGGCAATGAAACATCTGACAGTTTGAAGATGGTCTCTTTGGCACACCAATGTAACAGAAGAGAGTCTAAAGTTCTGTTCTCATCAATTATCTCCTTGGGTGAAAGAATCTTATGCTTTACACGAAATATTTTTTCTTTTTTCATTTCGATATCGATTCCCACATCATGCGATTCACTGATGATTACCGCCACATAACGATTCGTATGGGAGATACTGATTCGCAAAGAGGAATTTTCAATCGAAGGTCGACCCTCTTCATCATGAACGATAACAGGTTCTTGATGAATTAAATGCAACAATAGCAGGCGGACAGTGAGCATTTCCAACCGTCTATGTTTATTTGAGACTGAGCGGAGTTCCTCTTCGTATCGTTCTCGCTGTTCGTGGAAAGATGACCAGAGTTCTTCCTCTGTTTCCTCCATTTGCCAGACAGCCAAACGGGCATCATCGTCAAGTGATTGTTCCAGCAACAGCATAACTATTTTTTACGAGCTAACATTTCTCTTGTCAAGAAGAGGAAGGAGGCCGTCACCACCAAGAAGTAGATAACGTCACGACTATCGATAACACCGCGACTCATCGACTTATAATGAGCATCAATACCGATGGAGGCGATGAAACTTTCCGTTCCTCCATTAGAAGCCATTCCCGACATGATATCAAATCCTGCATAGAGGAAGAAGCAAGCCACAGCGGCAATGATAAAAGAGATGATCTGATTGTCCGTCAACGAAGAGGCGAACAATCCTATAGCAACATAAATAGCAGCCAAAAAGATCAAACCGATGTAAGAGCCCCAAAAGCCACCAGTGTCTATATTACCTTGAGGATCGCCCAAGAACCAAACCGAGAGGAAATAAACAAGGGTTGGAATCAATGAGAAGATGACCAATAGCAAGCCAGCCAGATATTTGGATAGAACGATGTTTTGAACAGTAATTGGATGAGTTAAAAGCAGTTCCATTGTTCCTGTCTTTTTCTCCTCTGCGAACAAACGCATGGTAACAGCGGGCACTAAAAAGAGATACAGCCAAGGAGCGAAATAGAAGAGTCCGTCCAGATTGGCATAACCAGCCTGCATCACATTGTATTCACCAGGGAAGACCCACAAAAACAATCCCGTAATCACCAGGAAGACACCTATCACTATATACCCCATAGCAGAGGCGAAGAAGTTACTGAATTCTTTTTTTAACAACGTTAACATACGATCAATATCTAATTATTTCGTTTCAAGATAGTATAAATAGTTGTGGAACATTACGATTCAATGCATCAACGGGCACCTTGTCACCCAATGCGTTGCGCATTGTTGCGACGGCCAACTCAGGTGTATTATTCTCCACACTAAGATGACATAGGAAGACATGACGAAGGGAGTCTTTTCGATAAGTAGCCACCAGTTGTGCAGCATCTTCGTTACACATGTGACCAACGTCGCTCGCCACACGTTTCTTCAGTTCCATGGGATAGCTTCCATTCTCGAGCATTTGACGGTCGTGGTTCGACTCCACGATTAAATAATCTGCCTCTTTCACCGCCTGAATCAACTGTGGAGTGGCATGTCCAATATCTGTAGCAAGAACCAATTTTATGCCCTTATATTCGATGATGAAACCCGAATTATCGACTGCATCATGAGGCACAAAGAAAGAGGTGATATAGAAGTCGCCTAATTGAATCCGATCCTCATGTTCGATGTAACGGCGGTTGATTTTAGAGACTTTCTTATGGATGTAGTTGGCCTCATCAATCATCACATGGACTTTACGGGTAGTATAGACGGGTATGTTCCATCGGTTACCGAATACGCTCATCGACTTGGTGTGATCTTTATGAATATGAGTAACGAATAAAGCGCGAACCTGAGTCAAGTCCACGTTAATCGCCTTCAAATGTTTCACAATAGCACGTCCACTGATACCAGCATCAATCAAGAAACCATACTGACCATTGCCAATATAGTAACTATTGCCGCTACTACCGCTCGCCATGCTATAAAAAACGAAATCACCCATTTTATTCAACTTTCTGTTGCAAAGATATGAAATTAATCGATGATTACATCATTATATTCTTTATATCGCAAAATGATTTCAGCTACAAAATTATCAGTTTCCTCTCCTCTTAAATATCCATGGCGCACGACAGGGTCGTTAAAAAATTCCGGTTTGGCTTTCATCAGCATGAATACGCGAACGTCGCTCCATTTTTCTGGACTCTTACCATGTTTCTCAGCAAGAGCCATGGCGTCTCTCACATGACCTACGCCCGCATTATAACTAGCTAGGACAAATTTCGTTCGTTCTTCTTCATTCTCAATATATTTAAAGGCAGCATCCACATTACTCAAATATTTGACAGCAGCCTTAATATTCTGTTCCGGATTAGATATCGACGCACTATCCACGCCGAATCGTTTCGCCGTATTGGGCATCAATTGCATAATTCCCATAGCGCCCGCCCATGATTTGGCATCAGGGTTGAAGCGCGACTCCTGATAGGCAATGGAAGCAAGCATCTTCCAATCCCATCGTACGGTATTAGCATACTTTTTGAACAAGGGATCGTATGCGGATATCTTTTTAGAATTGATGTATTTAGGTACATCCTGCGCATATCTTTTCTTGTTCTTCTCAAAATATTTATTGTGTAAATATTGGTATGTGAAATCGCCCTGGATTTCTGTAAACCAACTATTAATGGTATCCCTCAAATCGGATGCGCCTTTACGTACCGCCCACGCAGAGCGCTGCGGATGACTCATTCCCATTCTCACGTCGATGTTACTATAATAAGTCTTATTGACAGCAGCAATATTGTCGTCCGAAACAGTGAACGCAATCTCTCCTTTGGAAACCTTCTCAATCAACGATTCTTCATCCTCCTCATTGGAGACGGTTTGAATTAAGATTCCACCACCAATCTCATCATCCACTTGAAGCAGATGCTTATGATACTTGGAGTTTTCCACCACATAGATTTCCTTTCCTATCAAATCCAAGGCATCTTGTATCACAGCTTTCTTTTTCTCTTTACGCTGTACCAAGACCTGTTTTGTTCGGTACTCATGTGGGACAAATTCAATTCGCTCCTTCATCTCCGGCGAGATCGTCACAGGATAAGCAATCAAATCCACCTGCTCTTTTTCCAACATATCCACCATCTGATTTTCATCCCTTGCCGTAATCACTTTCAGATTGACACTCAGCGAATGAGCCAGTTGCTGAGCTAATTCAAATTCATAACCCATCTCTACACCCTTGTAATCAAAATAAGAAGTGGATCGCGACAAAGTGACAACACGCAAAGTGTCCGACATTATGATTTTCTCCAAATCAGAATATCGTTCACCCCTGTCATTTTTCGAAACGCATGCGAATAATAGAGGGATAACAAACCACATCCATTTCATCCTTTTCATATCATTGCGTTTTTCATGGTTAGTTACTCTAATAACAAAGATATATTAATTTTTTTCAATAAAAAAATCAGAATGAAACAATTGCTTGCATTTCACAAGATTTTTTCTGAATTTTGCATTACGAATGTGCTCATTCATAGCAATGACCACCGATCAATAAAAATAATTAAAATATTAAAAATCAATCATATACAAATCAATATCAATTCAAGCATCCTACAATACAACAATAAATCATTTATCATTGAATATGCATAACAAAATAAAATCAATCGAGGATTACAAAAACGCATTAGAGGAAAGTCTATTCGACGATACAACAATGGGCCGCATACTCTCATTTTGTATACTCATCGGCATTTTCCTTATTATCAGCCATTTTACCATATTAGCAATCATTGTCATACCAATTGTTCTATATTTTTATATACCAAAAAAAAGAAAAGAGGACAATTTCCTGAATGAAGTTAATATGAGTAAGGAAGACGCTCAAGACTGTTACCGCTCACTATTGGATATTGAGCCCTATATGCCAGTCATTCAATCTATTTGTAAGTTCAATCAAGAGGAGACAGACAATCAGATGAAAGCTCTAAAAAAATGGTACGACATTGACTTCAACGCCGTTAAATATGTTAAACATGATCTCATCACTGGTTACAGAGAGAACAAATGGGAAACGTCCATAGCCTATATAAAATCGCAAGATATATCCGAACAGAAAAAACTAGTCGACAGACTTTTCCTTCTCTCTACTTTAGAAGATGGTATTCATAACGACGAGTGGCAGATGTTGATGCAAATCATGTATGCGTTGAATTTCAACAAGCACTACTTAGCCTACTATAAGGATCGATACGGATCTCTGCGCACCGAGTTCGAAGACTATGAACGGGAAGAGAAAACCACCACTATTGAATATTCATCCTCCAATTTAAAAGAGTATTACGCCATTTTAGGTTTGGAAGAGGGAGCCTCAATCGAAGAGGTCAAACGCGCCTACCACGAGTTGGCACTGCAGCACCATCCCGACCTTCCGAAAAACGCAGATCGTGTGAAGGAATGCGAAGAAATGATGGTCAAAATCAACAAAGCATACGACATCGTAAAGGATAATTGTAGCCGTACATCATAAAACGTGTTTCACAACGACTTCGCTAAAAGCCATCATACGCTATTGACCTCCTTCTCAGTCTTTGAAGAGGGAATGTGACGCCCATCTTCAATCCTGCGCAGATAGTAGTCACCTTACCTGTAAGGGTAGTATTCAAAATGCTTTTATTATCAAATCCAAACTGAGCATCGTGATTCGACACCAAATCGTTCAATCCATACGAGAAATAGGCTCCAATGTGTAGCACACACGAATTTTTGACAACATAGCTCCACTTCACATCCATAGAAAGTGAGATAATAAGAATTTCTGTATCTATATCGCCCCACTTATTCTCATTTTGCTCGTCGACTCTATCGGGTGAGACATCCAACAACTCCGTATTTATATTATTACCATTTCCCAAAGATCCTGTTACATATTCGAATTTGGAAATGAGAGGGAAGGATAATTTCGGACCAACTCCAAAGAAAAAATGGGAACGACGATTTATTTTGTGACGAAGATTAAAGAGTACGGGCACATCAATATGAAGAAATCTTTGCTTTTCGTAAACATTACCATAAAACACCTCATCACTTTCTTCATCTGATTTTTCGTAGATATCTTTAAAATCACAACCTGCAGCGAAATATGAAAATTGTACGCCCACAGCATAGCCTAGTTTTTTCGAGAAGAACTGCTGATACAGTCCCTCTAACATCACATTTCCACCTACATATCTTCTTCCCATTTCCTGAGTATAAAGCAAGTCATCAAATCCACCACCGACAGAGATGTTAAACAACTTGTCCTGCGCTCCAACATACTGCGGTAGAAAAGCCAACAGTACCCATAGAAATTTAAAAAATACCCTTTTCTCTAATTTCATTATTTAATCAACACTTTACAATTCGCATTTTTACCATCACTCACAGTCAATACAATGACATATTCACCCAAACCTAAACGCATTTCATTCTCTACCTCCACATCATCTATAATGCGTGCCACCACACCATCTGAACGATAGATCACGATACGTGCATCTTTCAGGTGATAATCATCCACACCCGACACGGAGATAATGAAGTCTGTTCCTCTATCCACAACATTTGGATGTGCAGAGACCGAGTATCCCGCCTCCTCTATTTGGAATGACGTTGGTTCTATGAAGTAACACTTACCATAGACATCACATACATAAACCATATATTCGCCATTCAAAAGAGTTATATCATTGTAATACTGGTGAGATTCTTTTTCTTGCTTTCTTCTGTCTTTATACCACAAGTATGATTGGAAGATGCCATCACCGTTGCGACAAATCACCACATCGTTCCACACCTTCACATAGTAGCTGTTCTCCTTGTTGTCTGGCAACATAACGTTGAACTCAAAATCACTGGACGCACGTCCGTTACGTCCATCATACATCACCAATGTAGCGGTATAGGCACCCGGTGTGAAGTCCTCCGGACAGATCAACTGTACGGTGCTGTCATTCGTCACAGCACCCTCGGTAATTATCACTCCCTCGTACCATATCTCATAGCGTGAACCACCGCCCTCCAATAGCTCATAGCCGATGGTCTCCGAGCCACCTGGCAACACCAGATAGAGAGTATCATCCACGGTCAGGTGAAGAGACTTGTACTTATTGAGGTCCTCATACACTGCTGTGATATAATATACTGACTCATCTCCCACTGCTGTCAATTCCTTATCCCAGCCAATGAAGAAATAATCTTCACCCATAGTCGGTGTCTCTCCTTTGTATTCTGGGACTTCATTACAATTGATAGTATCCTTCCATAACACCGTACTGTCTGGATTTTGGAAGATGACTATCACCGCACCCCTCATTATCTCAAAGTCATCTGGCACCTCAGACACTCCATGCTTGTCGTACGTGCTACCGCATGGGAAGATGAACACACCTGGTCCATCCACACCAGAAACCCAGTCTCTTGTTGCGCCATACTCAAAATTATTATCCAGACTCATCACACCCACTTTGATGTAATTCAGACTGTGACATTCTCCAAACATACCATTATAGCATTCATTCACCAACTCTGCCGCTGGCAATTCCGGTGCAGTTGTCAGATTAGAACATCCATTGAACATGTTTCCATAACAATATTCTGCCAAGGTAGTAGCTGGTAATTCAGGAGCATCCGTCAAAGATGAACATTTTGAGAACATTCCAGCATAACAGCTATGCGCCAAAGTTGTCGCAGGTAGTTCTGGAGCTTTTGTCAAACTTGTACATTCACGGAACATCCATCTATAGCACTCATCAGATAGCGTCGTTGCAATTAACTTCGGTGTTTCTGTAAGACTCGTACACCCTGAAAACATAGAAGCATAACAAGCATTTGCCAATTGGGTAGCAGGAAGCTCAGGTGCCGCAACCAAACTTTCACAGGAATAAAACATAGAAGCATAACAACTAGGAGCCAATTCTGTAGCTGGAAGTTGTGGTGCCTCAGTAAGATTTGAACACAATTCAAACATAGAAAGATAACATCTGTCTGCCATCTTTGTAGCAAGCAATGCTGGAGCTTGTGTCAGAGATGTGCACTGATAGAACATAGATTCATAACAACTTTCTTTCAAAGTAGTGGCCGACAATTCTGGTGCTTGAATCAAAGAGGAGCATTCCTCAAATAATTTATAAAAGCAATTCTCATTAGGGATTTCTATCGTCTCTCCTACCTCATCAATCAAACTCATCACACTACCAGAAGCAGTAATCGAACCTGTCATTCCAAAATGAGTATAAATGCCAGGCATAATCAAGTCTAGCGCAGAACGGTCTCTTTCATGAGAGAAACCAGATGGGTTATTACCTCGAAGATAAACCTTATCACCCACAGAAGTCAAAACCACATGTTCTTCTGGTGCTAACACGTTCCAGGTACGTCCTCCATCTACAGAATACTGTACATCCGGAGCATTATCCATTTCATTCACATACCACACTTCAGACCCAGCCTCTTCTGCCGTGAAGCACAAACACTTACTAACATCCGTGATCGATGCTTGTTCCTCTTCATACACTGCCGTATAATAGAACGTGTCTGGTTCTGGATGTATCGTCAATTCAGGATCCCAACCTTTGAAGACAAGTCCTTCGCCATAAGTTGGTGTCTCACCTCTATACTCAGGCAACACATCGCAACCAATCGTATCACGATACAGCTCCTCGCCATCTGGATTTTGGAATATGACAACAGGAGAACTGATGATCTTGAAATTATCTGGAACCTCCGAAATACCATGTTTATCATACTTGCTGCCACATGGGAAGATAAAGGTACCAGGACCGTTCACTCCAGTAACCCACTCATTGGTAGCTGCAAAATCATTATCCAGAGTCATGACACCCACCTTGATATAATTCAGGTTGCTGCAACCTGCGAACATTCCTTCATAGCAACCTGGTTTCAACTCTGTAGCAAGCAGTTCGGGTGCTGATTCCATATTCTTACATAAACGGAACATACCCCAATAGCATGAATCCATCAGATCCGTGGCTGGCAACTCTGGGGCTACTACAATGCCACTATTACTGAACATACCTTCGTAGCAGTACTTCGACAACTTCGTAGCTGGCAAGGCTGGTGCTATTTCCAAGCTACGACAATTATTGAACATGGAGACATAACATGAAGAAGCCAACTCCGTAGCTGGCAAGACAGGAGCTTCCTTCAACAAACTACAAGTTCCAAACATATCTAAATAACATCCCATGGTCAAAGTAGTGGCTGGCAGCTCTGGCGCCTTTGTAAGCGCAGTTGTCATAACATCTTCATGTTGCTGAGGATTTCTTGTACTATTAAACAAATGAGCGAAGCAGTAATCACAAGGTATGACTAAAGATTCTCCCTTCCCATCAATCAAGCTCATCACACTACCACTTGCAGCAATTTCTCCCGACATTTTAAAATTTGTAAACTGACCTACTTCCTCACCATCTGATTTTTGTAAGTTCGCCATGTGAGAGAAACCATCGGGATTAGTACCTCTTACATAAATTTTTTCACCTACATTCTTTAAGATTAGAACTTCATTTTCACCCCATGACTGCCATGTTCTTCCTTCATCTATAGAGTATTGTACATCTGGAGAGTTTCCTCCATGGTTCTGATAATACACATATGAATTAGCTTTTTCTGCCGTAAAACAAAGGCACTTGCTAACATCCGTGATCGATGTCTGTCCCTCTTCATACACTGCCGTATAATAGAACGTATCTGGTTCTGGATGTATCGTCAATTCAGGATTCCAACCTTTGAAGACAAGTCCTTCGCCATAAGTTGGTGTCTCACCTCTATACTCAGGCAACACATCGCAACCAATCGTATCACGATACAGCTCCTCGCCATCTGGATTTTGGAAGATGACAACAGGAGAACTGATGATTTTGAAATGATCAGGGACTTCCGAAATACCATGTTTATCATACTTGCTGCCGCATGGGAAGATGAAGACGCCCTCACCATCTATTTCTTGCACCCAATTCAATGTGGCATCAAAATCATTGTCCAAGGTCATAACACCCACCTTGATGTAATTTAAACGAGAGCAATCGAGGAACATAGCCTCATAACAACCAGCCTTCAATTCAGTAGCAAGCAATTCAGGCGCTTCCGTCAGACGATGGCAACCAACGAACATATGCGAATAGCAATAAGCTGCCAATGTAGTGGCAGGAAGAACAGGAGCAGTCTCCAGATTCTCACAAATATAAAACATACCCGAGTAACAACTATCCGCCAATGTGGTACTCAACAATTCTGGCGCTGTTTGTAACATCTGACAACCAGCGAACATCATATGATAGCAAGATTCAGCTAATGTAGTGGCAGGTAAAGTTGGAGATTGGGTTAAATTCGTGCATTCATTAAACATAGCATCATAACATCCTCTCGTCAAGGTAGTAGCTGTCAGTTCTGGTGCTTGAGTCAAACTACAAGATTCGAACAACGAACTGAAACAATATTCACTTGGAATCACGTTGTAGTATCCTTCTCCATCTATCAAACTCATCACACTACCAGATGCAGCGACCTTACCCGAAATATGGAATTGGGTCGGGTGTTCCCTACTAAAGGAAAAACCATCTGGATTAACTCCTCTAACATAAATTTTATCACCTACATTGTCAAATACCAGTTTATTTTCTCCCCATGTTTCACTTCTCACAAATGGTTGCCATGTTACTCCACTATCTATGGAATACTCTATATTCGGAATATGATCGTCAGGACTTTCATACCATATCCACGAGCCAGCCTCCTCAATAGTGAAGCAGAGACATCTACTAACATCCCTGATAGGTGTCAGTTCCTTTTCATACACTGCCGTATAATAGAACGTATCTGGTTCTGGATGTATCGTCAGTTCAGGATCCCAACCTTTGAAGACAAGTCCTTCTTTATAAGTTGGTGTCTCGCCTCTATACACAGGCAACACATCGCAACCAATTGTGTCGCGATATAGTTCCTCGCCATCTGGATTCTGGAATACGACAACAGGAGAACTGATAATCGTGAAATTATCGGGAACCTCCGACCTACCATGTTTGTCATACTTGCTGCCACATGGGAAGACGAAGACTCCAAAACCATCGATACCAGCAACCCAGTTAGTTGTAGCATCGAAACTATTATCCAAAGACAGAACACCCACTTTGATATAAATCAAATTGGAACATCCCTCGAACATATACATATAACACGCAGGAGCCAGTTCTTGAGCAGGTAATTCTGGTGCCTCCGTCAGATTTTCACATCCAAGAAACATAGAATTGTAACAATACATTGCCAATTTAGTGGCAGGTAATTCAGGTGCCTCAAGTAATTTTTCACATCCTGAAAACATACTCGAATAGCAAAAGTCTTTCATAACAGTAGCAGGCAATGCTGGTGCTTTCGTCAGATTTCCACATTCAGTAAACATACCCTCGTAACAAGACTCCTCCAATTCAGTTGCCGGTAATGCTGGAGCGACCTCTAAATTCCAACAATCCCAGAACATATTACTATAACAACTCTTAGCTAAATGAGTCGCTGGCAATGCTGGTGCTTCCGTCAGTCCATAGCAACCACTAAACATGCCATAATAGCAAGAATCGGCCATTACGGTTGCAGGCAGTAGAGGTGCTTCTGTCACCTCCATACAAGAAGAAAACATTGTATAGTAACACTCTTTTGCCAATGTAGTAGCTGGCAACATAGGTGTTTCTTTTATCTTGTAACATTGTCCAAACATATTCTTATAACACCGATCCGCCAACGTAGTCGCAGGTAATGCAGGAACTTTTTCCAAAACAGCACAATTTTCGAACATTCCTTCGTAACAAGATTTTTTTAATTCCGTAGCAGGTAATTCCGGTGCTGTCACCAATGCTGGTGAATTGGCAAACAGATGATAAAAACAATAATCAGTAGGTATCTCTAAGGAAACTCCCTCTTCATCAATCAGGCTCATCACACTTCCTGATGCAGAAACTTTTCCTCTCGTCCATATATGTGTATAATTATTTTCATCCTTTGAGAAACCTGTTGGATTATCACCTTTTAAATAGACCTTATCGCCTTGTTTTTCTAGTTTAACGTCTTCATCTTCCTGCAATGGTTTCCACGTTTTCCCTTCATCTACAGAGTACATCACATCTGGTTGGTTATTTCCGACGCTAATATATGACACAACAGAGTTATCCTCTTCTGCCGTAAAACAGAGCCAATTACCTAAAATCGGCTGATATTCCTCATATACTGCAGTATAATAATACGTATCAGGTTTCTCATGAATCGTCAGTTCCTTGTCCCAACCTTTGAAGACAAGACCTTCTCCATAAGTTGGTGTCTCACCTCTATACACAGGCATCACATCGCAACCGATCGTGTCACGATACAGTTCCTCTCCATCTGGGTTTTGGAAGACTACGATTGGAGAACTGATGATGGTAAAGTTCTCTGGTACTTCAGAGACTCCATGTTTGTCATACTTGCTACCACATGGGAAGACAAAGACACCATCTCCATCTATGCCGTCAACCCAATTTTTTGTCGCATTGAAATTATTATCTAACGTCAAGACATTCACCTTGATATAATTCAAACTAGTACAGCCTTTGAACATTTCCAAATAACAATCTTTCGCCCATGTGGTAGCTAGCAATTCTGGAGCTTTGGTCAAGCTAGTACACTCACCAAACATTTTTATATAACAACTATCTCGTAATGTAGTTGCCGGCAAATCAGGAACTTCTGTCAAACTGCTACAACCATAGAACATACAATTATAGCACTGAGACGTTAATTGCGTTGCAGGCAACGCCGATGCTTTTTTCAAACCGTCACAGAAAATGAACATGCCCGAATAGCATCCCAATGCCAGTTGCGTAGCTGGCAATTCAGGTGCTTGAATTAGGTTGGAACAGCTCCTAAACATACTCACATAACAATATCTCTTCATTGTAGTTGCCGTCAATTCAGGTGCTGACACAAGTGCAGTCTGGTTAGAAAACAGATAAGAGAAACAATGCTCACAAGGTATCTCCTTCGCTTCACCTACTCCGTCAATTAGACTCATCAAGCTACCGGAAGCAGCAATGCGTCCTGTCAGACGGAAGCTAGTATTATGAACGGATGACGGATTACTTTGCAGAAGTGCTACTAGTCCAATAGTATGAGAGAACCCATCTGGATTAACTCCCTTCACATAGACCTTGTCTCCTACATTTTTCAAAGTCACGA
The DNA here is from genome assembly GCA_017430235.1 of Paludibacteraceae bacterium. Taxonomy (GTDB): domain Bacteria; phylum Bacteroidota; class Bacteroidia; order Bacteroidales; family Paludibacteraceae; genus UBA1181. The sequence goes on from JAFRNH010000104.1 coordinate 38,084, forward strand.
CATCCGTTTCTGCCCATGGCACCCATGTCTGTCCGCTATCCAAAGAGTAATGGATATCTGGTTCATTGTTCACGTTATAAAGTCCTACCGTAGAACCAGCCTCTTCAGCTGTAAAGCAAAGCCAATTGTTCTTTGCGACAGGTTTTTCTTCGTAAACAGCCGTATAGTAATAAGTGCCTGAAGTATCATGAATAGCCAACGCTGGATCCCAGCCATTGAAGACAAGATTCTCCCCATAGGTTGGTGTCTCACCCTTATACTCAGGCAATTCATTGCAACCAATCGTGTCTCGATACAATTCCTCTCCGTCTGGATTTTGGAACACTACGATTGGAGAACTGATGATGGTAAAGTTCTCTGGTACTTCAGAGACTCCATGTTTGTCATACTTGCTACCACAAGGGAAGACAAACACTCCTTCATAATCAATGCCTTCAACCCAATTTGTTGTAGCATTGAATTGATTATCCAAGGACATAACACCCACTTTGATGCTATCCAAGACAAAAACTTTCGTAAACATCTCTTCATAACAACCTTCCACCAATACAGTAGCAGGCAATTCAACATTTCCATGCTTAATACTACCTCCTTCTTTGAACATTCCCGCATAGCAATATTCTGACAACTCTGTTGCTGGCAATGTTGGAATTCCGTTTAACAGAGTTCCGAAAAACATATAGGCGTAACATCTGCTTGCCAATGTTGTGGCTGGTAATGTAGGTGTCTGTTCAATACTACCACAACCATAAAACATGCTCTCATAGCAAGAAGGAGCTAATTCTATTGCTGGCAATTCAGGTATATTTTCTAAAGACGAACACATCACAAACATATCTTTATAGCAAGACGGAGCCAATTCTGTTGCTGGCAATTCAGGTGCCTTTTCTAATTTATAACAGTTATAAAACATGCCTTGATAACAAGATTCTGCCAAGATGGTGGCTGGCAGCTTTGGTGCCTGAAGCAAGTTCTCACAAGCACCAAACATCCTATTGTAACATGATTTTTCCATCACAACAGCAGGTAATTCTGGCGCATTTTCTAATTTATCACACATATAAAACATACCAGCGTAACAACTCTCTGCCAAAGTGGTGGCTGGCAGTTGTGGCACTTCTTGAAGGTTTTCACACATACAAAACATGTCAGCACAACAACTCTCTGCCAAAGTAGTGGCTGGAATTATTTCTGGTCCTTTTTGTAGATTTGAACAGCCATAAAACATACTAGCATAACAGTGTTTTTTCAATTTTGTAGCCGTTAATTCCGGTGCTTGTACAATTCCATCTTGAAGTGAGAACAAGCTGTAAAAACAATAGTCGTTCGGAATCTCCGTCGCTTCTCCTTTTTGATCGATTAAACTCATCACACTTCCCGATGCTGCTATCCAACCCAAATTAAACACGCTATATTGAGATTCACTAAACGAAAAGCCATCTGGATTATCGCCTCTTAAATACATCTTGTCTCCTTTGTTTTTTAAAACGACTGCCTCTCCATGGCGTAAATAATGCCACGTTATTCCACTATCCAAAGTATACTCCACATCAGGATAATTATTTCCAAAATTATTATATAACACTGAGGAACCATCCTTGACCGCAGTAAAGCAAAGTACTTTATCAAGACTTGGTGTTTTTTTCTCGATCTCTTTAAATATTCCGGTATAGTAATAGACCCCTGGAACTGAATGTCTCGTCACTTCCTTATCCCAATCCACAAACTCATAGTCATCCCTCCAATATGGTGGTTCTATTCCTCGATATACTGGCATCACATCGCATCCAATCGTATCTCGATATATTTCCGTACTATCTGGATTCTGAAAGACAACAATTGGAGAACTGACAATTGTAAAGTTTGTTGGCACTTCCGACGCACCATGCTTGTCATATTTACTACCGCAAAGGAAGATAAAGACTCCCTCTCCATCTATACCGTCGACCCATTTTTTTGTTGCATCCAAATCATTATCCAACGTCAAGACATTCACCTTGATATAATTCAAACTAGTACAGCCACTGAACATTTCCGAATAACATCCTTTCTTCCACGAATCAGCTGGCAACTCAGGAGCCTTAACCAAACTGGTACAGCCACTGAACATTTTGTAATAACAAGAGTCTGCCAACTCTGTAGCAACCAATTTCGGAGCTTCAGCTAGACTTTCGCAACCTATGAACATAGAATTATAACATCTCGGTGCCAATTTTGTAGCTGACAACTCTGGCGATTTAATCAATTTTGAACAGTACGCAAACATACCCCAATAGCTACCTGTCTCCATCTTAGTGGCAGGCAACGATGCTGGTACATCTGTCAAACTTGAGCAATTGAGGAACATGCTTATATAACATCTAGCAGCCAACTCTGTAGCAGGCAGTTCGGGTGCGTTGGTCAAGTTGGTACATTTCTGGAACATCAACGCATAGCAATTCGGAGCCAACTCAGTGGCAGGCAACTCTGGTGCTTTCGTGAGGGAAACACAGTCACGGAACAAATCAGAGAAACAGTAGGCACATGGTATTTTGGTAGAGGTACCCACTCCATCTATCAAGCTCATCACACTACCGCTGGCTGCAATACGACCCGACATTTTGAAGCGAGAGTTGGTCGTTCCTGGTCCATTCGCATCATTAGATGAATTATCATGAGAAAAGCCATCTGGATTATCACCACGAACATAGACTTTATCACCTATATTCGCTAACGTCACAGGTGTATCTGCAGGCCAATCAGACCAGTTCACACCATTTAAAGAGTATTGTACATTCGGTTCGTTGTCAGCCCCATTCACATACCACACACTGGACCCTGCCATCTCTGCCGTAAAACATAGATAATTAGCGGCCATTCCCCAGCAACAGCTAAGAATAAGGAACAGCAATAGCGTGTTTATTCTACCAATGTTTTTCATTTCATTCTAAATTTACATTCCCTTATCAAGATGAATCCTATAAATCCATTTCGTGGGATTTTGAAACGACAGAACTCATCTGATATAACTAAATATATGTTTATTTATTTTCCCCCTTATATCATTTTATCACCATCCGTCAGAAGCAAATCGTTTACCACCCTTCTTCAATGGAAGGGAAACACCTACTTTCGCGCCCACACAGATAGGAACAATCTTCTCCGTCAAACTGCTGTTCAGGATACTTTTCCGACTGATACCCATGGTGGCATCATGATTCGACACCATATCGGTGATGCCATACGAGAAATAAAGTCCCATGTGCAACATACATGAATTATTAATGCTGTAGGTCCACATCATATCTCCGAAGATAGAGAGCAGCACTATATTCCGATCTATGTCATTTCGTCCGTTGGCATCTTGTTTATGCAGTCCATGATGTGGTATCTCCGAAAGTTCTGCTTCGATATCTCCACCGAAATAGGCTCTTGTCTCCACCGAACCTCTCGAATATTTATATTTGGAAACGAGAGGAAAAGCCACCTTTGGACCCGCACCAATAATGAAATGCGTACGGGAGTTCAGTTCAAACTGTCCGTAGAGTCCTACGGGAACCTCCAACTGGAAGGTCTGTTGCTTCTCATTGAAATCATTGAAGATGGTACGAAGCGTATAAGGAACACCCGCATCCGTCTCGTCAACAATCTGTTTCTCGATTGTCTCATTGATATAGTAGTTGGCTGTAAAATAAGATAAGCCAAGGCCCACTCCATATCCCAAATTTTTCAGGAAGAATTGCTGATACTGCCACTCGAACAATACTCCTCCACCGGGTTTTGGTTTTCCTATTTCCGGCGTGTAACTCAATATCTCCATTCCCCCACCGAGAGAGATGTTGAACAACTTTTCCTGTGCTGGGACCAACTGTGGCAACAGTGCCACGGCAGTCCACATCAATCGCTTAAATAATCTATTCATAATTATGCCTCTATTTTATCAATACCTTACAATTTGCATTTTTACCATCACTCACGGTCAATACAATCACATATTCACCCAAACCTAAATGCATCTCATTTTCTACCTCCACCTCATCTATGATGCGTGCCACCACACCATCTGAGCGATAAATTACGATACGAGCATCTTTCAAGTGAGAATCATCCACACCCGACACTGTGATAATGAAGTCTGTACCTCTATCCACAACATTTGGATGTGCAGAAACCGCATATTCTGCCTCTTCTATCTGGAATGAGGTTGGTTCTATGAAGTAACACTTACCGTAGACATCACATACATAAACCATATATTCACCATCCAACAGTGTTATATCATTGTAATACTGGTGAGATCCATTCTCTTGTTTTCTTCTGTCTTTATACCACAAGTATGATTGGAAGATGCCATCGCCGTTGCGACAGATCACCACATCGTTCCACACCTTCACATAGTAACTGTTCTCCTTGTTGTCTGGCAACATGACGTTGAATTCAAAATCGCTGGACGCACGTTCGTCATTCTCATCATACATCACCAAGGTTGCCTCATAGGAGCCTGGAGTCAGTTCTGCAGGGCATTTCAGCAGAACGATGCTGTCATTCGTCACCACTCCATCACTAATCTTCACCCCATCGTACCATATCTCATAGCGTGAGCCTCCGCCCTCCAACAGTTCATAACCAATGTTCTCTGAGCCACCAGGCAACACCAAGTAGAGATCATCGTCTACAATCAGATGAAGTGGATCATTCTGCATATCCTCGTACACTGCCGTATAATAATAAACGCCAGGGCTCTCATGGATGGTTGGTTCTTTGTCCCAGCCTCTAAAGTAATATCCACTCATGGATGGGGTCTCTCCTCCATAGACAGGCACCACGTCGCAACCGATGGTGTCGCGCCACAGTTCCGTACTGTCAGGATTTTGGAAGATAACAATCGGAGAACTGATAATCTCGAAATTATCAGGAACCTCCGAAATACCATGTTTGTCATACTTGCTACCGCATGGGAAGATGAAGACACCTTCGCCATCAATACCCGTCACCCACTCTTCTGTGGCATCAAATTCATTATCCAAGGTCATGACACCCACCTTGATGTAATTTAAGTTGGAACAAGCAGAGAACATATACATATAACATTTCTCAACCAATTCAGTCGCTGGCAATTCAGGTGCTTTAGTCAAACTCGTACAAGCAGAGAACATCTTTACATAACATTCCTCAACCAATTCAGTCGCAGGCAATTCTGGTGCATTAATCAAACCTGTACAAACAGCGAACATATATGAATAACAACTTTTAGACAAAGTCTTTGCTGGCAACTCAGGCGCTTGAGTCAAACTTGTACATCCCAAAAACATAGCAGAATAACAACCTTCCATCATGGTAGTGGCAGGCAACTCTGGAACTTTAGTCAAACTCTTACACCCTGTGAACATTAAATAATAACAATATTCCGCCAAGGTAGTGGCAGGCAACTCAAGCACCGAGGTCAAACCTGTACAACCTGAGAACATTTCAGAATAACAATTTTCCGTCAAAGTTGTGGCAGGCAATTTTGGTGTCTGAATCAAACTTGTACATTCATGGAACATAGCAGAATAACAGTTTTTACTCAAAACCGTAGCAGGCAATTCGGGTGCCTGTGTTAGAGAACTACACGCTTGAAATAATCCCCAAAAACATCCATCATTTGGAATGACTGTCGATTCACCTACACCATCAATCAAACTCATCACGCTACCACTGGCTGCAATAGAACCATTCATTGTAAAATGAGTAGAAACACCTTCAGCTTTCGAGAAGCCATTAGGATTGAATCCTCTAAAATAGACCTTGTCTCCTACATTTGCGAGTACTACCATTTCATCTCTCAACAAAATCTGCCATGTTTTTCCTTCGTCAATAGAATACTGCACATCTGGAGCTGAACTACCATACCACACTCCCACTTCAGACCCAGCCTCTTCTGCCGTGAAGCACAAGCACTTGCTAACATCCGTGATAGGTGTCAGTTCCTCTTCATACACTGCCGTATAATAGAACGTGTCTGGTTCTGGATGTATTGTCAGTTCCTTGTCCCAACCTTTGAAAACAAGTCCTTCTTTATAAGTTGGTGTCTCACCTCTATACTCAGGCAATACATCGCAACCGATTGTATCACGATACAGCTCCTCTCCATCTGGATTTTGGAAGATGACAACATTTGAACCTATTATCCTGAAATTAACAGGGACCTGAGAAGCGCCATGCTTGTCATACTTACTGCCGCATGGGAAGATAAAGACGCCCTCTTTTTTCACGTCATAAACCCAGTAGCTTGTTGAATTATTCAACGTCATAACGCCCACCTTAATATAATTTAAATTAGAGCATTCACGGAACATGTTGTGGTAACAACTACTCACCAATTCCTTGGCTGGTAATTCAGGTGCTTTTTCAAGGGATTTACATCTTTCAAACATACCATAATAGCAACCAATATTTAACTTCGTAGCTGGCAATTCAGGTGCAACTCTCAAGTTTGTACATCCATAGAACATAAAAGAATAACATGCACTGTCCAATTCTGTAGCTGGCAATTCGGGTGCAACAGTCAAACTTGTACATCCATAGAACATTTCTCGATAACACAAATCACTCAAATGTGTGGCTGGCAGTTCAGGTGCATTTACCAAGCTCGTACATCCTCTGAACATATCAGCATAACATGCACTGTCCAATTCTGTAGCCGGCAATTCGGGTGCTTGAGTCAGATGCGTACAACCGTTAAACATATAATAATAACATTCATCAGCCAATTTTGTAGCAGGTAATTCGGGTGCTTGTGTCAAATGGGCACATTCAGAAAACATAGAAGAATAACAACCCTTTTTCAACTCTATTGCGGGTAATTCAGGTGTTTGAGTCAAACCATCGCATCCAGAAAACATATGAGAATAACATCTATCAGCCAATTCCGTAGCGGGTAATTCGGGGGCTTGAGTCAAATAATCACAGCCAGAAAACATAGAAGAATAACAACCCTCTTTTAACTCTGTTGCGGGTAATTCAGGTGCTTGAGTCAAACCATCGCATCCAGAAAACATATAAGAATAACATCTATCAGCCAATTCTGTAGCAGGTAATTCGGGTGCTTTCTCTATGGATTTGCAGGAGCTAAACATACCATGATAGCAATCCTCTTTTAACTCTGTAGCAGGTAGTTTTGGAGCCTTAGTTAGTTCAAAACAATTTTGGAACATTTGGTAATAACAACTATCCGTCAAAGTTGTAGCAGGCAATTCGGGTGCTTGAGTCAGAGTTTCACAATTATTAAACAAATATGCGAAACAACCGTTATTAGGAATCACATTCGTAACACCAATGCCATCAATCAAACTCATCACACTTCCACTTGCCGCTATCCTTCCTGACATTCGGAAATTCACGTCACCGCTTTCTTCACTAACATTCGAAAATCCTTCAGGATTATATCCTTTGAAATAGACTTTGTCTCCTTTAGAGTATAGGACTACATGTTCCTCTGAATTCAAGGAATTCCATGTAAGTCCTTCATCCAACGAATACTGCACATCAGGACTATCTTCACTATAATACCACACTTCCGAGTTATCCTCTTCTGCCGTAAAACAAAGCCAATTGCCGGTTTCAGGTGTTTTCTCTTCCTCATATACAGCCGTATAATAATACGTATCAGGCACTTCATGCACCGTCAGTTCCTTATCCCAACCTTTGAAGATGAGTCCGTCGCCATAAGTTGGCATCTCCCCCCTGTACACAGGCAACACATTACAACCAATTGTGTCACGATACAACTCCTCTCTGTCTGGATTTTGGAAGACTACAATTGGGGAACCGACAATCTTGAAATTATCTGGCACTTCGGAGACACCATGTTTGTCATACTTGCTGCCGCACGGGAAGATGAAGGTACCATCGCCTTCAACTCCTTGCACCCAATTCCTTGTTGCAAAAAAGAAATTGTCCAAGGACATGACACCCACCTTGATGTAATTCAAACTAGAACAATTATTGAACATAAGAGAATAACATTCTCGAACCAACTCAGAAGCAGGTAGTTCAGGCGCTTCTATCAAATTTGTACAACCATCAAACATCTGGCTATAACAATTTATCTCTAACTGAGTAGCAGGCAACTGTGGAGCTTCAATCAAATTGACGCAATCATAGAACATAGCACTATAACATCCGTGTGCCAATATCATAGCCGGAAGTTGAGGTGCTTTCGTCAAACTATGACAGCCTGCGAACATTGCAAAATAGCAAAAGTCAGCCATTGTTTTAGCTGGTAATTCAGCAACATGAGTAAGACTTTCACATTGGGCAAACATATTTGCATAACATTTATTTGCCAATGTGGTCGCAGGCAATTCAGGCATCTCCATTAAGTCGAGACATCCCACAAACATATATTGATAACAAGCCTCCGACATAATAGTTGCAGGTAAATCAGGGGCTTTCTTCAAAGAAGTACATCCTAAAAACATATTGGAATAACAACTATCCATCAATGTAGTGGCTGGTAATTCAGGAGCTTGTGTGAGAGACTCACAATTGGCGAACAGATAAGAAAAACAATTTTTATTCGGGATAATCGTGGATCTGCCTGTTTCGTCGATCAGACTCATTACACTACCACTGGCGGAGAGACGACCACTCATAGAAAATGTGCATCCCATTTGATAGTCTCCACTGTAGTTTCCATTCAACCCATTTGGATTGTCACCTTTCAAATAAACCTTATCCCCTATATTCTCCAACGTGATTTTCTCTTCTTGTTTCAATGTTTGCCATGACTTACCTTCATCGATAGAGTATTGTATAGTAATATTTCCGCCATCCAGACCGCGATACCACACTTGCGAGCCAGCTTCCTCAGCCGTGAAGCATAGCCAGTTACCTATCTCATGAGGACCCTCTTCCACATATTCAGCAGTATAATAAAACGTATCAGGCACCTCATGTATCGTCAGTTCCTTATCCCAACCAGTAAACACATAACCATCCTTCCAATAAGGGGGGTCAACCCCTCGATAGACAGGCACTACATCACAAGGAATCGTATCTCGATAAAGCTCTACACTATCAGGGTTTTGGAAAATCACAATCGGAGAACTGATAATCTTAAAATCATATGGCACTTCTGAATCTCCATGCTTGTCATACTTGCTACCACATGGGAAGATAAAGGTACCTTGATTATATATGTCAGAGACCCAATTAGAGGTCGCATAAACATCATTATCCAAAGTGAGAACGCCAACTTTGATATAATTTAGGCTGGAACATTTATAAAACATTTCAGAGTAACATTCGTAAGTCAAATTCGTAGCAGGCAATTCGGGTGCTTTTTCAAGGCTACTACATTCAAAGAACATAGCCAAATAGCATCTTTTTGCCAAATTCACAGCAGGCAATTCAGGTGCTTTAGTAAGAGATTTGCAGCCAAGGAACATCGACAAATAACACTCATCTTTCAACGTCGTAGCTGGCAATTCGGGAGCATACGTGAGAGATTCACAAACTTGGAACATGTGTGCATAACAATCCTCTTCCAAATTTGTGGCAGGTAAAATATCAGGAATGGTGGTCAAATTCTTACAATATTCAAACATGCCAAAATAGCAAGACTCAGCCAATCGTGTAGCTGGCAATTCTGGTGCAGTTATAAGATCAAGACAATAATTAAACATACAGTAATAGCAATATCCTTTCAAAGAAAGAGCAGGCAATTCTGGAGCAGTTGTAATGGAGGTTCTTTCAAACAATTGATAAAAACAATAGTCATTTGGTATCACCTGAGTTTCACCAGTTTCATCAATCAGACTCATCACGCTACCACTAGCTGCTAATTTTCCTTTCGTTACAAAACGGGTGAGTTGCAGTGAACCATGAGAGAATCCTGTCGGGTTATTTCCCCGAACATAGACTTTATCACCTACATTTGCCAATGTAATCTGTGCATTGGGTTCCCACTTAAACCAATTTTCACCTCCATCTATGGAATATTGCATATCAGGTTTATTTTCAAACATATTCTCATAAGAGACATAGGCTCCAGCCTCCTCAGCAGTAAAACAGAGCCAATTACCTGTTTGCGAAGAAGATGTTGATTCATATATAGCAACGTAATAATAAACGTCAGGTATCTCATGGACTGTTAGTTCCTTATCCCATTTTTTAAACTCATATCCATCCTTCCAATAAGGAGGCTGTACGCCTCTATATTCTGCTTTCACATCACAACCGATTGTATCACGCCATAGCTCTGTACCATCCGGATTTTGGAAGATGATAATTGGAGATGCTTTAATATCAAAGTTGGTTGGCACTTCCGACTCACCATGTTTGTCGTATTTGCTACCACAAGGGAATTCAAAAAGTCCTGGTCCATCTATATTGGCAACCCAATTGTTCGTTGCATCCAAATCATTATCCAACGACATGACTCCCACTTTGATGCGGAACAAGTTTTCACAAGCGTAGAACATCATAAGATAACATTCCGACACTAACTCTGTAGCAGGCAACTCAGGTGCCACAGACAGACTTTTACAACCCAAGAACATCTCTGCATAACAGCTCGGCTTCAAAACAGTGGCTGGCAACTCTGGCGCAACACGCAAATTCGTGCATCCCCAAAACATTCCGTAATAACAAGAAGGAGAAAGGTTCATAGCAGGTAATGCAGGAGCCTCTTCCAAACTTTCACATTGGCCAAACATAGCACCGTAACAACCATCAGCCAAATTCGTCGAAGCCAATGTAGGTGCCTCCACAAGAGAACTACATCCATAAAACATAGAACCATAACAGGTTTCTGTCAAATCTAATGCAGGCAAAGCTGGAGCCGATATCAAAGACGAACAATTAAAATACATATTCGCATAGCATGCATCCGCTAATTGGGTCGCAGGCAAAACCTTAACCGTCGACACAATGTTTCTACAGTTCATGAACATACCATTATAACACTCCGTAGCCAAATTCGTAGCAGGCAATTCTGGAGTAGAGGTCAGTCCCATACAATTAGCGAACATGTTTTCATAACAATTGTCTTTCAAAGTAAGAGCCGTCAACTTAGGTGCTCGCGTAAGAGCGGAACAATGCATAAACAAACCGTGGAAGCATGATTTATTCGGAATCTCAGTAGTTCTTCCTGTTCCATCAATCAAACTCATCACAGTACCCGAAGCGGAAACAGAACCTCCTAATCCAATATAAGTATATACATTGGCGCCTTGAGAGAATCCATTCGGATTATTTCCTCTAACATAGATTCTGTCACCCACATTTCCGAACGTAACCGTAACATTTGCTTCCAAATCTTGCCATGTTTCACCTTCATCCGTAGAATATTGCACATTCGGGTTATTGTCTCCTTGGTTTCTATAGAAGAAATAACAATCTACATCTTCGGCAGTAAAACAGAGCCAATCTCCTTTCGAAGGATCCGTTGATTCATACTCAGCGGTATAATAATACACACCTGGTTCCTCATGGATAGTTAGTTCTTTATCCCATTTTTTAAATACAAATCCTTCTTTCCAGTAAGGTGGCTCAACACCTTTATATTCTGCCTTCACATCACAACCGATGGTATCTCGCCACAACTCCGTATTATCAGGGTTTTGGAAGACGATAATTGGAGATGATTTAATCTCAAAGTTGATTGGCACCTCAGAAACTCCATGTTTGTCGTACTTACTACCACAAGGGAAGACAAAAAGACCGGGTCCATCCACATTGCTCACCCATCGTTCTGTAGCTCTTGGTACAATATCCAAAGAATAGACTGCCACCTCCATATAATTCAAACTCGTACAGCCATCGAACATATACCAATAACAGAAATCAGCCCACTCAGTAGCAGGCAACATCGGAGCCTTCTCCAAACTAGTGCATTTTGTGAACATGTAAGCATAACAATACGGTTCCAACTTTTCCGCAGGCAATACGGGAGCATAGTTAAGACTTTCACATTGTCCAAACATGGCGTAATAGCATTTTTCTTTCAGAATTTTTGCCGGCAAATTCGGAGCTACAACAAGACTCTTGCACCCATAAAACATATTTGAATAACAACTTTCAGCTAACGTCACAGATGACAATATAGGTGCTGTCTTCAGACTGGTACAATTCTGAAACATGCGGAAATAACAGCGACTCTCCATTATATTCGAAGGCAATTCCGGAGATTCAAGCAAGCTCGAACATCCGTAAAAAAGATCTTCATAACAATTAGGAGCTAACGTCGTTGCAGGAAGTTCAGGTGCTTTAGTCAGATTGACACATTCCTGAAACATTTGCATATAACATCCCTTAGTCAAACTGAGAGCTGGAAGCTTCGGGGCTTGTGTTAATGATTCACAGTATTCAAACAAACTGTAGAAACAGGAATCAGAAGGAATGACATTCGTCATACCCGCTCCATCAATCAAACTCATCACACTACCACTTGCAGCTATACGCCCCGTCATCTCAAAATAAGTATAATCATGAGTTCCAAAAGAGAAACCTGCCTCATTGAATCCACGAAGGTATACCTTATCACCTGCATCCTCCAGTGTCACCACCTCTTTTTCATTCAATTTATACCATTTCGTTTCATCTAAGGAATATTCAATATCAGGACTATTGTCCCTTACATTTTCATACCAAAATTGTGATCCGTCCTCTTCTGCCGTGAAACAGAGATAATCCGTATATATGGGAGATGTTGTTCCCCCATATATAGCCGTATAATAATAGACGCCAGGTTCCGAAATAGGTTCAATTTGTTTATCCCACCCCAGAAAAGGATGATCATCATCCAAGTAAGGATCTATATCTCCATCATCAGGTTTTTCATCGCACTTGATGGTATCTGTTTTCCATATCTTACCATCTGAATTTTGGAAGATTATTATTGGAGAACCTACAATTGAAAAGTTTGTCGGAGCTTCTGATATTCCATGCTTATTGTATCTACTGCCACAAGGGAAGATGATGACACCCTCACCATCTACTCCTTCTACCCAATCTGATGTCGCATTAATGGAATTATCCAAAGACATAACACCCACCTTGATATACTTC
>JAFRNH010000105.1 GCA_017430235.1 Paludibacteraceae bacterium
GACCGATATTTCTCTTTGCGTACTGAATTTGACGACTATAAATGGAAGGATACTCTATCGCAGAACGACTACTCCGTTGACAATCTGAAACCCTATTATGACCTCCTTGGACTCACGGAGGATGCCTCTGTCGAGGAGATCAAACAAGCCTACCATGAATTGGCTTTGCAACATCATCCCGACCTGCCGAAGAATGCCAGCAGAATCGAGGAATGCGAAGAACTAATGATGAAAATCAATGAGGCGTATGAACGACTACGTCGGTAGAAAATATCTTTTATCTTATGAATAGAAACGAAATTGTACAACAATATAAATCGGTAAAGAAGTTCCGTGCTATTTTTAAGGGATTGGATTTCTTTATCTCTTTGTTTTTTAAGGTTGTTCTTTCTCCTTTTTATGTTGTCGCATGGATGCTTGGTCATTTTCATGTGTCTATATTCTTTCTCGATATATTTTTCCTTTTCTTCCCGATTCTTATTTTTTCAAATCCTTTAATTATTTTTGCTTTGATTTTCGTTGCATTTTGTTTCTTGATTTGGATTAATAATGAGTCTGAAAAGGATGATAATGCAATAGATAAAGCAGATGATAAATTGCGTGAGATTTCATACAAAATGTTTGATATCTTGGATGAACATACACATTTCCATTTCTTCATTGATTTGTTTACAAAAGAAATTATCAATGAAAAGTATGAAAAGAGATGGGGTATGACAGAAGAGCAGATAGAGGATTATATCTCCCATAGAAAGCAGTTGGGAGACAAAGATTCCATTTTGCAAATATTGCCCTTCGTCAGTCGGTTTATACAGCAGAATAAAGGAGCGAAAGAGGAGCAAGAGGTTTTCTTGTCTGGAGTCTTGGAAGAAGAGGAGATGAAGTTGGTTTTTGACAAGGATTTTTCAGATTCGCAGCTGGAGGAAGCCTATCGGTATTGGATGAGAAAAGATTTGGTAGAGAAGAAGTTCCTGATGAACCTTCTGTTTCAACTGACAGTTGAACAAGACGGCATTCATAATGATGAATGGAACTTGTTGATGCAGATGATGGCTCAATTTAGGTTCAACGATAATTATATCTACTATTTCAAGAACCGTACTCCTCCTTGCGAACTGAGTTTAGCGACTATAAATGGACGAACACCAAGTCGATAGGAGAGTATTCTGTTGATAGTCTGAAACCCTATTATGACCTCCTTGGACTCACGGATGATGCCTCTGTCGAGGAGATCAAACAAGCCTACCATGAATTGGCTTTGCAACATCATCCCGACCTGCCGAAGAATGCCAGCAGAATCGAGGAATGCGAAGATTTAATGATGAAAATTAATGAGGCGTATGAACGACTACGTCGGTAGTTGCTTTCCCCATTTTTTACATTTACTATCACCTGCCCTCTATACTCGAGAAGATGAAATGAACTAATTATAAGTCGGCCTTTTAGACAATTTTTTATTGCCACAAGGATTCATTTTGCCAATTTCTTGGGAACCCCATAATAATTGGATCAACAACAGGATATTTGGTAAACAAGGATTTTAAGTCGAAGGAGAAGGTATTGGTCGGAGTGATACTTTGCAACCAGTATGCGATGCAACAAAGATGAGGGTAAAGTTTGTGTGGAGAAATTGTCCTATTGCTTATCCATGAGAGAGGCATACGTTGAGGAAGAGATGGAGTTACAACAATAGTAGCATTCCATAGACGAGCATGATGGGCACAAATGTTACGAACAACAGTTATACAACGCAACCAACTTCGCATATACTCAAATTTTGGAATACAAAAACTTCGACTGACACTTTTTTTTGCTGCACTGTCATTCATGTTGCTATATAGTTTAGATAATGTACCTAATGATGCTACTTCTAATGTTTTCCATACAGGGGGCATCGATGGAGTGTCATACTTTCGAAAATGTTCCAAAATATATTCATCCGTAGATCGATCGAGTCCTTCTTGCAGATTGTTCAGGTTGCGTTGAAACATAGTGTCACATTCAGCCAACGACGAATCCATAAACCAGAAAATCCCATGGTATTCGGAAAATATGCGAATGAGCCGAGACCGGACAGCTATCTCAATTCGTTGTATGGCAGAAAAAACAAGTTTTCTTAGTTCTTCGTCAAAATGATAAAAACTAATAATGTGAGAGAACTTAGCCCCTGATTTAAATGTATGTTGACGTTTGTCTGTTTCCAGCAATCGCCAATAACCTGCCAGTCTGAAATAACTGATAATGTTAAGTGTTGCCTCAGCATCGTAATCTATACAGAGACCTCTTTGTTTTAAAATATCTATTTGCTGTTGAATGGAAAGCAATTGTTTGGTATATTCCATAGTGTAATGCAATAAACATGTAGAAAAAAATGTCCCGCCCTGGTACGCTACATTCCAAAAGGAAGAGAAGCGGTGGCGGGTTCTATCGTTTGCAAAAGTATAACATTTATTTAGAATAGACAAACTTTGTAGTCGTTTTTTTTAGTTAACGAATCACTTTTTCCCCCGTTAAACCATATAGGTATATTTATTCCTTCCTTTATGTTTCCGAGAATCCGACACAAAAGCATATATTTGCAACCCGAAGGATAACACCCATGTGAAGCCTTCCCATTTCAATCAGATTTATCTTATGAATAGAAACGAGATTGTTCGACAATATAAAAGAGTAAACATATTAATAGTTTTTTTATTACTACTCATAGATATCCCTATAGTAATTCCATTTATTATTATTTCGTTTATAACTTTATTTACGTTAATTTTTTGTGTTTACATAATTGAAATTACAATTAACATTATTACTCTTTTTAAGTTTAAACCTCTGATTTGTGAAAATTTCGGTAAGTTTTGGGTCCATCTTGATAATTTTAGTTTATTTACTGAGACCATTACGGAAAAATATGAAAAGAAATGGGGTATGACAATGAAACAAATAAGGGATTATATTTCTCATAGAAAGCAGCTCGGAGAAAAGAATATTCCGTATCTACTGCCATACATCAATCGATTATGTCAACTGAATAATGGGGCTAGGGAGGAGCAGGAGACATTCTTGTCGGCTCTGCTAAGCGAAGAGGAGATACAGAGAGTCTTTGATGGTTTTTCGGACTCTCAGATGGAGGATGCTATTCTATATTGGAGAAAAAAAGAATTGGGTGAGAAAAAAGAACTTGTGAATCTCCTGTTCAAATTGACAGTGGAGCAAGACGGCATCCACAATGATGAATGGAATATGTTGATACACATGATGGCGCAATTGAGGTTCAACAACCGTTACATCGAATATTTCAAGGACCGATATTTCTCTTTGCGTACTGAATTTGACGACTATAAATGGAAGGATACTCTATCGCAGAACGACTACTCCGTTGACAATCTGAAACCCTATTATGACCTCCTTGGACTCACGGATGATGCCTCTGTCGAGGAGATCAAACAAGCCTACCATGAATTGGCTTTGCAACATCATCCCGACCTGCCGAAGAATGCCAGCAGAATCGAGGAATGCGAAGAACTAATGATGAAAATTAATGAGGCGTATGAACGACTACGTCGGTAGAAAATATCTTTTATCTTATGAATAGAAACGAGAATATACAACAATATAAGAATGATAAAAAAAAGAATGTGGAGCAATCATTGACTAGGAATGATATTGTTCGACAATATAAACAGGTAAAGGCTTTCCAACTTATTTTTAAGGGAATGGATCTTCCTTTTCGTATTGTTTTGAAAATCTTATTTTCCCCCATTTGTATTGTTGCATGGATGCTTCATGATTTGTCTAATTTGCTTATCTATTCAGGTGTGGGGGCATTAGTCTCT
Source organism: Paludibacteraceae bacterium (assembly GCA_017430235.1). Lineage (GTDB taxonomy): Bacteria > Bacteroidota > Bacteroidia > Bacteroidales > Paludibacteraceae > UBA1181. Next base: position 3,831 of record JAFRNH010000105.1, read on the forward strand.
TTCTTTTTTTTGGGAATATTTAGTTCTACTATTACTATCTGCTCAATTATTGTGTTTGCTGTATTTATGACATCAATGGTTCTGTTCATATCTCTTTTAGGATTGGCTCTTAGGGCTCATACGTTTGATGAAGATGAAAAGAGATCGAGAAGAATTTCAGACAAAATGTTTGCAGAATGGAAATCATTAACGAATTTCCATTATTTCTCTAATTCGTTCACAAATGAAATCATTAAAGAAAATTATGAACCCAAATGGGGAATGACAGAAGAGCAGATCAAGGAGTATATTTCTCGTAGATGGAATTTTGGTAATAAGAAATCCATTTCATTATATGTGTTGCCTTTGTTCAGTCAGTTATGTCGACTGAATAAGAAAGCCTGTGGCGAGCAAGTCGCTTTTTTGTCGAATCTGTTGAGTGAAGAGGAGATTAAACTTGTCATGGAGAGAGAGTATTCGGATGTGCAGATAGAGGAAGCCACTCAGCATTGGCGAGGGAAAATCATGAACGAGAAGATGTTTATGATGAACACGCTGTTTCAGTTGTCTGTTGAGGTGGATGGTATTCATAATGATGAGTGGAAATTGCTTATGATGATGATGTCACAGTTTGGAATCCTTGACATTGAATCTTTTATAAGAAAATACTCTCCTTTGCGTACCGAGTTTGATAATCATCAGTATAAAAATAATAAATATAAAAATAATAAATATAAATATAAGAATACCACAGCGCAGGACAGGGAATCTGCTGCTAAGTTGAGACCTTATTATACAGCCCTCGGACTGACGGAAGATGCCTCTGTCGAGGAGATTAAACGAGCCTATCATGCTTTGGTTCAACTGCATCATCCCGACAAACCACAAAATGTCAACAGAATTGTAGAATGTGAAACCTTAATGAAGCGATTTAACGAAGCATACGAACATCTCCGAAAGAAAAAATAATTTCGTAGGGGCGAATTACATTCGCCCCTTTTCATACGCCCATACGTTCATAATTGGTTATTTAATTTTTGCCATAAATTGTTTGCCTTCATCTCGACAAATAAGTTGCAATGCCCATTTCCCAGAATGAACAGATGGAGGTATGCCACCACCAGGGAAGAGCCATTGCCCTGCCAAATAAAAATGATCCAAGTTAGGTATCTTTTGGTTTAATTGGTCAATCACATTTTTGGATGTAGGAATAAAGCCTTCGTACGAACCTTTCCATGCACCCGTGTATCGGATCGTGGTCAGAGGTGTGGCAACATCACACACTTCAATGTGTTCGGAACTGCCAGGATAATGTTTTTCCAATATTTTTATAGCGTCCTCTTCAATCTTCTTTTTCTCCTTGCTATAGTCCTCTTCGCTCATTTTCTCCCATAAATCATAAGGACTGTCAAAGCGAATGATGATACAAGATTTGCCTTCTGGCGCCATTGTCGGATCAAAATTATAGTTTAAGATTCTATAACTATGTTTGAGTTCCGTACCTCCGATTTTTTCTCCATGAGCTTGTACTACCTGTATGTTGTAGTCGGTTTGTAGCGCCTTGTCGATGCCGAATGAGACTTGTACCATGGAGGTGAATAGTTTCCAATTGGCGTAGACCCGATCTAACTTAGGAGATCTGAACTTTCCTTTCAGTAGTTTGTAGAGTGTGGTGTAACCATCAGCGGCACTTACAACGTAGTCGGCATCTATGACACTGCCGTCGGTCAGTTTCACACCTTTAGCGGTTCCGTTTTCGATAATGATTTCTTCCACCTCTTTTTTGAAAAGAAATTCACCGCCCAATGATTCATATCTCTCCTTCATTCGCTCAGCAACACCCAATGAGCCGCCAATGGGATAACCAGCATTCTTGCGGAAATACCATCCCATAATCAAAAGAAATGCGTAGCATGCATAATTACCTTCACCATATATGTTCAGTAATTTTTCTTTTAAGAGGGGATTTTTGATTTTTAGTGATTCGATATATTGTGTGAAGTTTTTCCCTCTGTGACGAATGGCGATGTATAGGGAAGGGAAACAATGGAAGAAGGCTTTAAGGTATTTTAATGGTGTGCGAAGTGCAGGCGCGATATCAAACGGACGAAGATGAGAGGCTCGACGAATGTCTCTGGCCAGTTTGTTGATAGCTTTACCATCTTCTGGAGAAATTGTCAATAGATATTTCTTCCATCGCTCCAAATCCGTATAGATAATTAGGTCTGAACCATCTTTTGCTAAGTTTCGATTGTGAATCTCGGCGTTGATAATTTGTACTTGGTCGTTTAAGATGTTAGTCTCGCACATCGTGTCATGAAAAGCACCTTCTTTGGTGCCTACCAACCATTGAATGCTGTAATCGAAACGATATTTTTTCCGATACCATGCCGTGCAAATCCCACCTGCAATGCTATGTTTTTCAATAATCTGAGAGTCAAAACCATTTATCTGTGCATAGATGCCAACCGACATGCCAGATACACCTCCGCCTATGATGATAATTTTCTTTTTCTGATCCATTCTTTTTGTTTAAACGGTATACATCACCTTTACAAAGGTACATGCAATTTTTGGGTAATTTGTGATAAAATAGGGAAAATTATAATTAGAAAACTTTTTGCTTTTTGAAAATGATTGTAAGTGGTTGATTTTGTTCCTGCTGTCAAAAAAAAGTTTTTCCTTTATTTGTTGAAAGATAATTTATTGTGATTTGATAATTTATAGATTGAGGAAGAATAGTTTTGAAAACTTTGGACTCTTTTTTTTGACCAATTCGAAAGCGATTTTATGTTGATTTTTGGTTGTCTGACAAGGCTATTGATGATTCTTCCATATTGGATAATGATAGGGTTCTTTAGTTTTTGGTGAAATTATAGAGTTCGTTCAATTTATTTGTATATTTTTGTGATAAATGGGTAAATAACAAAAAACAACAAATCGATATGCAAAAGAATTTTTATAAGAACAGCAGAAAATGGCTAATTGGAATGCTCGTGGGTACAAGTTTATGTTTCCAATCCTATGGACAGAATGTGACGAAGAATTCAATAACATATAAAGTGGGGAATGTCACTTTTAGTTTGAATAAGGTAGAAGGAGGAACCTTCTCCATGGGTGCAACAAAAGAGCAAGGTGAAAATGTCTTGTCCAAAGAACAACCAGTTCATACTGTGACTCTTTCTGATTATTTTATAGGCACGACTGAGATAACACAAGGTTTATGGAAGGCAGTGATGGGTGAAAGCTTACAGCAAATCGCACAAAGAGATGGAGAAGAAACCTATGGTGTCGGTGATGATTATCCGATGTATTACATATCGTGGGATGATATACAGCTATTTCTACAAAAACTTAATACTATTACTGGTAGTAAATTTCGACTGCCGACAGAGGCAGAATGGGAGTTTGCCGCACGAGGAGGAAATAAAAGTAAACATACTAAATTCGCAGGAAGTGATGATATTAGAAAAGTCGCATGGTTTGACGATGATCCAAGAATACAAACGCATCCTGTTGCTTCGAAACAACCTAACGAGTTGGGACTATATGATATGAGTGGAAGTTTGTGGGAATGGTGTAGTGATTGGTATGGGTTTTACGAATCATCTCCAAGTGAAAATCCTCAGGGACCCTCATACGGAAAATATCGTTCTCTTCGTGGAGGATGTTGGGGACGTAAGATTGATGATAAAAGAATTTCCTATCGTGACTGGAGTTTGTCGGATTACCGATATAATTATGCAGGTTGTCGTCTTGTCATAAGTCCTAATGATTTGGTTTCTCAGCCCAAGAAAATAGAGACTAATAAATACACTGTCAAGGGTGTTACATTCTATATGGCAAAAGTTGATGGAGGCTCGTTCTATATGGGTGCTACATTTGAACAGGGTGATAGTGTGACTGCTTCAGAACGTCCTGTTCATGAAGTCTATGTTTCCGATTATTATATTGGTACGACAGAGGTGACACAAGCCTTGTGGAAAGCAGTAATGGACGAAAGTGTGACAGATATTGCCAAACGAAATGGTTGGAAAACTTACGGAGTGGGGGATAACTATCCTATGTATGACGTCTCATGGAGGGATGTTCAAGAATTCATTAATAAATTGAATGAATTGACAGGTGAAAAATTCCGACTGCCGACAGAGGCAGAATGGGAGTTCGCTGCACGAGGAGGCAGTTTGAGTAAACATTACAAATATGCGGGGAGCAATGATATCGCAGATGTTGCATGGTGTTCTCAAAATGGTGTTAATCCTGTGGCATTGAAGAAACCTAATGAATTGGGATTGTATGATATGAGTGGTAACGTGAATGAATGGTGTAGTGATTGGTGGGATAAAAGATATTATTCTCATTCAGATTACAATAATCCACAAGGAGGATCTCCCGCTACGCATCGTGTGTTCAGAGGTGGTAGTTGGTATTATGATGCCAATTACTGCCGTGTCTCATATAGATATGGACGTCATCCAGGCATACCTCTCTTTGATTTGGGATTTCGCCTCGTCCTAAATGAAAAATAAATGATAGTAACTTCCAAAACTCCCTATAGTGTGCAACGATAGTAACAATACTTCCATTGTTGTGGATACGTCTGTTGAAAAAATAAAATAAAAATAGTCGAAGAAAAAGTTACGGAGACCATATTTTTGTTTTAATTTTGCATAAAATTTCAGACACGGAAGAATTTCTTAAAAATCATAATAATTCAATGGACAGTCAACATCCTTTTTCAGTTTTTGCCGGATCAAACACAAAATATTTGGCAGAAGAAATATGCAACTGTTTGGGTTGCGAATTAGGTAAAATTAATTTGCAGAAATTTGCAGATGGTGAGTTTGGTGTATCTTACGAAGAGTCAGTTCGTGGTCATTATGTGTTCTTGGTTCAATCTACTGTACCTTCAGCAGATAACTTGATGGAACTTCTTTTGATGATTGATGCTGCAAAGAGAGCCTCTGCTTATAAAATCATTGCCGTTATTCCTTATTTCGGCTGGGCTCGCCAAGACCGTAAAGACAAACCTCGTGTTGCTATTGGTGCTAAATTGGTGGCTGATTTATTGACAGTTGCTGGTATCGACCGTTTGATTACGATGGATTTGCATGCAGATCAAATCCAAGGATTCTTTAATGTCCCTGTTGATCATTTGTATGCTTCAACTGTCTTCTTGCCTTACATTCAATCTATGAAATTAGAGAACCTGGTCATCGCATCTCCTGATGTCGGTGGTTCTAAAAGAGCTAACTCTTACTCTAAATATTTGGGTTGCCCTATGGTGCTTTGCCATAAGAGCCGTGAAAAAGCTAACGTGGTAAGCGAAATGACAATCATCGGTGATGTGAAAGGTAAGAACGTGGTAATCCTTGATGATATGGTTGATACTGCTGGTACGTTGACAAAAGCAGCTGGACTTATGTCTAACGCAGGTGCACTCTCTGTTCGCGCCGTCGTTTCTCATGCTGTGATGTCTGACCCTGCAAGCTCTCGCGTGGACGAATCTAGCTTGGAAGAGATCATCTTCACTAACTCTATTCCTTTCCACAAGAGTTGCAAGAAGGCTCATATCCTTTCTATCGCTCCATTGTTCGCAGATACTATTCAACGTGTGATGGACAACCGCTCTATTAGCGAGAATTATTTGACAAAATAATTTTAATATAGGAAAGACTGGAAATGATTGTTTCCAGCCTTTCTTGTCTTTATACTTCTTTTATGTTTGTCGTTCTGCTTGTCCATCATCCCTTATGGAAGTTCATCCTAAAACCTGCATTTCTCAACGATAATGTGGGAGAATCACTCTCTATTAATTCGGACATCAACGCAAACAATCAAGATCGGTTTGACTTAACCGAATGGCAGAAAAAAATAGTCTCCGTTTATGAGACCACAAGCGAGAATTATCTGATGAAAATCTTTGTCCGCAATAAAATGACGGTCACTGAGTTCCAAAAGAAATTCAGCTCTTCTTTTCCTAACTATGAACGAATCATTCAAGCTGTTGAAAAAGCAAACCATAAGATCGCTCAACTAATTGTTGAACATCAAATACCCCTGTACTACAAAAAGAAAGGATTCTTACAATTATACAAATCAGACAAACTGATTGTTTCTCTTTCTGTCGACAACGCTTTGCCTTCTTTCGTTTTAGAAAATGGAGAACTGCGCTATTCTTTGCAGATAATTAATCAAAATAATGTAACGTCCATTCCGTTGGTTAAGGAACTAAAAGAGGTGATCCTCCTCTCTAACGAACCTTGCTGTATGGCGTTGCACGGACGTTTTTATCTTTTCGAACATGTTACCTACAAGAAAATAGCGGCTTTCTTCACTAAGAAAAATATCGTTGTCTCCTCTCCGAATCTCTCTACTTACATGAACTCGTTTGTGTTGAAGACCTTGCAAAGTGAGGATATCAGCGTATCGGGATTTACAGTCAATCATCTGAATTTTCATCCGCAACCCGTATTGACATTGATGGGGGATCTGAATCAGGTGGCGGCATTATACCTGCATTTCCAATATGATGATATGCGTGTGGAGGTGGATTCTCCCTTAACACGACTTGTCTCTTTGAAAGAAAAAGAGGACGATTTCCAATTTCAACTGATACACAGAGATTTGGATGCGGAGAAACAAAGCATCGAATACTTGAAGAAGTTAGGTCTGAAGGAGAAAAACAAATTTTATTATTTTGATCATCAGCAAACCGATTGGTCACTTTCCATCGTGGATTTTCTGATAAAGAATAAATCCAAGTTGAAACAATTTGTGTTGAAACAAGAAATGGGGGAGCGCACCTATGTGTTAGAACCTGCTTCTGTTGATTTCTCCATGGAGGAGGTGAATATCGATTGGTTTGAGTTGAAGGGGATTGTTCGTATTGAAGGATATGAGATTCCATTTCCTAAACTACGAAATCATATTCTTGAAGGATGCCGTGAATATCAGCTACCCAACGGCAAGTATGTTATTCTTCCAGAGGAACTCTTTGCGAAGTATACCAATCTGATGCGAATGGCAACTGATGGAGAGACTTTGCAAATTCGACGCTCGTTGTTTGGTCTCATTGGTGATTCTGTTGCAGTGGCTAAGAATATACGGTTGCAATTAAAAGCACTTGAATCCGTTCCGTCGGAGATTCAAGCCACGTTGAGACCCTATCAGCAGTTGGGTTATTCCTGGTTGGTGAAATTGTATAATCTGAATTATGGAGGATGCTTGGCAGACGACATGGGATTAGGTAAAACCTTACAATTCCTTTCCTTCCTGCAGTATGTCTATCCGTTGAAAAAAGTGGAAAAAGCAAAGACAAAGTGGATCTATGAAACCAGTGAACCAACATTGTTTGACCAACCTGTCGCGACAGAGACAACGGAGACGGAGATGGTGGTTCAACCATCGGATAAACTACCCACATTGATTATCCTGCCAACGTCGTTGGTCTTTAACTGGGTGAATGAGAAACAAAAGTTCGCTCCTTCACTGACTCATTTTGTCTATGCAGGAGAAAAAAGAATCAAGACGAAGAACATCCAGAAGATACTACAACATTATAATTTGATTTTCACCACGTATGGAGTAGTTCGAAACGACATAGATTATTTGAATAAGTGTCAGTTCGAGTGTGTGATTATGGATGAGAGTCAGAATTTGAAGAATCCGTCGTCGCAGATATACAAGGCGGTGATGCAGTTGAAGGCGCATCACTATTATTGTCTGACGGGTACGCCAGTAGAGAATGGCATGATGGATTTGTGGGCACAGATGAATCTGGTGAATCGGGATGTTTTAGGTTCGCAGAACTATTTCCATAGCTTTTTTGAACAACCCATTCTGAAAGAAAAGAATGAAGAGAGGAATGCATTGTTGCATCAGATTATTAAACCATTTATATTACGAAGAACAAAGAAAGAGGTTGCCAAGGAGTTGCCCGACAAATATACGTTGGAGGTCTATTGTGAGATGAATGAAGAGCATAAGGTGGCGTATGAAACCCACAAATCGGCTATTCGCAACTCGATCATGGACGAGATATACCAATATGGAAAACCCAAGGTGATGACGTTTGCCCTTTCGTCGTTGATTATGCTACGTGAGATGGCGAATCAGGTATCCTTAGTGAAGGAGGATAGTGAGATACCGTCGACAAAGGTGGAAGAGATACTCAGACGTTTGGAGAGTTTGAAGGAAGAGGGCCATAAGGTATTGATATTCTCTAATTTCGTTAAGTTTTTGGATGTGATAGAGGCAGAGTTGGTGAAGAATCAGTATGGATATTCAAAAATCATTGGGTCGACGAAAAATCGTTCGGAGCAGGTGGATCAATTTCAAAATGACCCCAACACTTTCTGTTTCCTGATTTCGTTAAAGGCAGGAGGTGTAGGGTTGAATCTGACGGCGGCGGATTATGTTTTCTTGATTGACCCATGGTGGAATCCAGCAGCAGAGCAGCAAGCGGAGGATAGAGCCTACCGAATAGGACAGATGAAAAATGTCTTTGTGTATAGATTTATTATGAAAGATACGATAGAGGAGAAGGTGTTGTTATTGCAGAATAAGAAGCGTAGTTTAGCAGATTCCTTTATCAATCAAAATAATCCTTTCGATAGTCTTGATAAATCAGAGTGGGAAGATTTGTTTAAATGAAACATTTGTGTTATCTTTGCAACGCTTTTTTAGAATTTATTAATTCAATGAAAGTGTGATGGGAAATTAAGCCATTACGGAAAATTATGTAAAACTTAATTTTGAGTAACACAAAATGAAAACTTTTGATTTGGAAGGTTCCCTCAGAAAGAAAGAGGACCTAGGAAAGAAAGCCACTAAGGCAATCAGAGCTAACGAGATGATCCCATGCGTATTGTATGGAGGTAAAGATGACAATGTTAATTTTCAAGTTAAAGTAGCAGATGTACGTAAGTTGATTTACACTCCAAACATCTACTTGGTTAATTTGACTATTGATGGCAAGACTCGTAAAGCTATTTTGAAAGAGATTCAATTCCATCCAGTAAAGGACAATGTATTGCACATTGACTTCTTGGAGGTATTTGAGGATAAAGACATCGTTATGGAAGTACCTTTGAAGACAGAAGGTTTGGCAGAAGGTGTACGTATGGGTGGTAAGCTTGTACAAGAAATGCGTAAGTTGAGAGTGAAAGGTAACTACAAGGATATTCCAGAGATCTTGACTGTAAATGTTGAGAATTTGGCTCTTGGTAAGACAATTCAAGTAGGAGCTCTTTCATTTGATAAGTTACAATTATTGAATGCATCAAACAATGTTGTTGTTTCAGTAAGAGCAACAAGAGCATCTAGAAACTCTTAATTGTTGATATGAAATTTTTGATTGTGGGTTTGGGCAATATTGGTGATGAATACGCCAATACCAGACACAACATAGGATTCAAAGTGTTGGACGCTTTTGCTAAGGCGTCCAACCTTGTTTTTGACAATGACACACGCTATGGTGCTACAGTATCAGGTAGAGTGAAGAATGCTGAACTGTTGTTGTTAAAGCCCTCTACTTATATGAATCTAAGTGGTGATGCGGTGCGTTATTGGATGCAAAGAGAAAAAATTCCTGTAGAGAATGTGTTGATCATTGTGGATGACCTCTCTATTCCTTTCGGCTCGTTACGTTTGAAGGGTAATGGAGGTGCGGGTGGTCACAATGGTTTGAAGAGCATAGAGGCACGTGTAGGCACGCAGCAGTATGCTCGAATCCGTTTCGGAATCGGCAATGATTTTCCGAAAGGAGCTCAAGTGGATTATGTGTTAGGTGAGTGGAGTGATGAAGAGGCTAAACGATTGGAAGAGCGTATTCCCATCGCAGTAGAGATGATAAAGAGTTTCTGTTTGGCTGGTCTTCAGAACACGATGAACCAATTTAATAATAAATAACAAGAGGACCCGAAAATAAAGCGGATTCCCTTTGAAAGTGAGATAGATAATAAACATATTTTGCAAAATTATATATTTACGAAAAATGGCTGAAAAGAAAGTGCGTGTGCGTTTTGCACCAAGTCCGACAGGTCCACTTCATATTGGTGGTGTAAGAACATGTCTCTACAATTATCTTTTTGCGAAGAAAAATGGAGGTGATCTTCTTCTGCGTATTGAGGATACTGATTCTCAACGATTTGTTCCTGGTGCAGAGGATTATATCATCGAGTCATTCAAATGGCTGGGTATAAAGTTCGATGAGGGTGTTGGCGTCGGTGGCGACAACGGACCGTACAGACAGAGCGAGCGTCGTGAGATATACAAAAAATATGTTCAACAACTTTTGGATGCGGGTTATGCATACTATGCATTCGATACACCGGCTGAATTGGAGGCTAAACGTCAGGAGACTCCTAATTTTCAGTATGATTCACACACACGTATGTCGGGCGTCAATTCGTTGACGTTGTCGGCTGATGAGGTGAAGAGACGTATCGAGGCTGGTGAGAAATATGTTGTTCGTGTGAAGATCCAACCTGATGAGGATATCGAAGTGGATGATATGGTTCGTGGTAAGGTGGTGATCAACTCTAATATTTTGGACGACAAGGTGCTTTACAAGGCTGCTGACGAGTTGCCTACTTATCACTTGGCAAATATTGTGGATGACCATTTGATGGGTATCACGCATGTGATTCGTGGTGAAGAGTGGTTGCCTTCTGCTCCGTTGCATGTCCTTTTGTATCGTTACTTTGGTTGGGCTGATACGATGCCTCGTTTCGCACACCTTCCTTTGTTGCTAAAACCAGAAGGAAATGGTAAATTGAGTAAACGTGATGGCGATCGCCTTGGTTTCCCTGTCTTCCCATTGGAGTGGCATGATCCTGCTTCGGGTGCCATCTCTTCTGGCTATCGTGAGTCGGGTTATCAGCCAGAGGCTGTGGTTAACTTCCTCGCTTTGTTAGGATGGAATCCTGGTACCGACCAAGAACTCTTTACAATGGACGAGCTGATCAGTCTCTTCTCTATTGATAGAGTGAGCAAATCGGGTGCACGTTTCAACTATGAGAAAGGCATTTGGTTCAATCATGAATATCTCATCAGAAAATCAGATGAAGAGGTGGCTAAATTATTTGCTCCTATCTTGAAAGAGAAAGGGTATGAATGTGATTTGGCTAAATTAACATACATCGTTTCTTTGGTAAAAGAACGTATCAACTTCCCTAAGGATTTGTGGGATCAAACAAGTTTCTTCTTCGTCGCTCCAACCGAGTATGACGAGAAATCATTGAAGAAACGTTGGAAGGAAGAGAGTCCTAAGTGTCTTACCGAATTGATGGAGGTGTTAAAAGGTTTGTCGGATTTCTCAAAAGTGGAGGAGAACGAACAGATCGTATTGGATTGGGTGGCATCCAAAGGTTACAACCTTGGTACGGTGATGAACTCATTCCGTATCACCTTGGTTGGTGCTGCTAAAGGACCTCATATATTTAATATCATAGATGTTTTAGGTAAAGAAGAGACGTTAGCTCGTGTGGAGCGTGCGTTAACTGTAATAAAATGAGACTAATATACGATTTAGGCATTCAGCTCTACTCTGGTGGAGCTTGGATTGCCTCTTTTTTCGATGACAAAGCGAAAAAGTTCGTTGAGGGTAGAAAGAATGTGTTTCAAACACTCTCTGACAAGATAGATCCTCAGTCGAAGTATGTTTGGATTCATGCTGCATCGTTAGGTGAATTTGAACAGGGAAGACCTATTATTGAAAAACTAAGGGTTATCAAACCTGAATATAAGATTATATTGACCTTCTTTTCTCCTTCGGGCTACGAGGTGAGAAAAAACTACGAGGGGGCGGATATTGTATGTTATCTTCCGATGGATACGTCGTGGAATGCCAAACGCTTCTTGTCGATTGTTCATCCCTCTTATGCTATTTTTATTAAATATGAGTTTTGGAAGAATTATCTTTCTTGTTTGAAGAAGCAAAATATTCCAACCTATATTGTGTCTGCTATCTTCCGTCCTTCTCAAGCCTTCTTTAAATGGTATGGAGGATGGTATCGGTCAGTTTTGAAGAATTTCACGCACTTGTTTGTTCAGAATAAGGAGTCGAAAGAGTTGTTGGCATCTATTGATGTGACGAATGTCTCATTGGCAGGTGATACTCGTTTTGACCGTGTGAAGGATATTGCAGAAAGAGCTAAGCAACTTCCTATTGTGGAATCATTTGTGGGTGATTCAAAAGTCTTTATCGCGGGTAGTTCATGGCCTAAAGATGAAGCCATCTTGATTCCTTATATCAACGAACATCCGGAGTTGAAGTTTATCATTGCACCACATGAGATTCATGAAGAGCATATTTCCAAAATTCTTTCGATGATGAAGAGACCTTGTGCTCGTTATACGCAAACCAATGAGGAGGATGTGAAAAATGCAGATTGCTTGATAGTGGATTGCTTCGGTTTGTTATCATCCATCTATCGTTATGGTCAGGTGGCTTATATCGGAGGCGGATTCGGCGTGGGAATCCACAATATATTGGAGGCAGCTGTTTATGGCATCCCTGTTATGTTCGGTCCCAATTATAAGAAGTTTAAAGAAGCTGTCGATATGGTGGAGCGGGGTGGAGCCTATTCCATTTCAAACGAGAGAGAGTTTGCTCACTTGATGGACGATTTTTATTCGGACGACTCTATTCTTTATCATAAGACAGCAGAGGTGGCAGCTGCCTATTCAGAAGAGAATAAGGGGGCAACAGAGAAGGTGATCTTGAAAATATTTGAGTGATTATAGATGCTATATAAACGAAAAGGTCATGCCGTTAAGACATGACCTTTTTTCTTAGAAAAAATCTACTCGTTACTCTTTAATAAATTTAACGACATTCGTACCTACTTGCAATAAGTAAGTTCCCTTTGCAAAAGATGAAACGTCAATCTTCGTTTGCTCATCAGCTGTAACTGTTTTCAGAACGGCACCAGTCAAACTAAAGATGCGAACATTCTCTCCCTTGTTTAATCCATCAAGAATAATCTGATCTTGTGTAGGATTAGGGTAGATACGAATTTGATTCTTTGCCAATTCATTTGTTTTGTTGAGTTCTCCTGTGAAGACAATTTTTCTGACTTCGTTGAGTGGAGATTCAGCTAAAACCGTATTATCCTTTGAATATAAGATCATCTTCTCACCAGAAAATGCAAGTTTTCCTACAACGGACAAAGACTCGGTGTACTTTGTGTCGTCAAATTTAATAACACTCATATTACTCTCTTCAGCTCTCAAAGCGAAAGAAGAAAGTATTAAAACAACGAATAATGGTAAAATTCTCTTTTTCATTTCCCTTTATAATTTGTTAATTAGATTTTTGGTAATCCTTTTATTTAGAGCACAAATATAATAATTTTTATGAATCAAACAATTTTTATCTGATTTTTTATTTTGGAGGGCTCGGAATTTTAAATGGTGAACTCTATATTCTTCAATCCCATTCATGTTCCATATCCTTTCCTCTTTCTATTGCTGCTTTAAAAATTTCGTAATCTTTTTTCATCTGTTCTATCTCTTTCTTGGAAAGTTTCGGTGGATTTTTTGTCCGATGATAATCATGATACAACCTATCGCATAGCATAGAATATCGATCCATGAGAATGATGTCCCTAATATGGCTCTCATCACCGCATTGTCTTGAAGTCCCAGTATGTTGATAAGCTTGATATATTGTAATAACTCAATTCCTACAGAGAAGAGGAAGACATAGAGGGGCAACCATCTGAACTTGTACAAAAAGAAAATACGCACAAAACAGTAAATAAGCCATTCTACAATTACATCGCCGATAAACGGACGAATAATTGAATCGTGTACGAATAGTGCTATCAGTGTTTCTATCACAAATATTGCTAAAAACAATAGAATGTATGTTATTCTCCTCCTTTGATCTGTTGTCATTTGAATTAGTTTTGTTGAAAAATTATTTTGAGAGAACAAATGTAACAAAAAAAATATAAATTTGAGAAGTGTTAGAACCCACCTAAATAACAATAATAAAGGGAAAACATATGCGGAAAATTACATTGCTTCTTCTGATTTGGGTATCATGGACAACAGTCTTCGGTGCAGCTCCCGATTTTGAAATGGACTATAAAAGTCCAGTTTACGTTTTTCGTCTTACGAACCAATTGACGGATGAGATACATTCACACGCTTCAGCTGGAATTGAAGTCTCAGATGAGGTTTTCTCGAAGATTGTGGAGAGTAATATGTTAGTGGCTCAGTTCAATAGTAACCATTATTATTTCTCAGAATCGGAGATGATAGAAAGGGTGGATTCTATGACACCAGGCAACTATCTTCTGGCTCGTTTGGAGAAGGACAGAATCAATTATATCTATCATGCTGTTACTCCCTATCGAATCGCTATTGGGAAGGATTACGAGAAACTGACTCTCTTTTTATATGATAGTTTGAATCATATCCTGCCAGATGCGGAAGTCTTGGTAAATGGAAAGGCGATGCCCTATAATGCTGCAACCAAGCGCTATGAGGCGACTAAACATTATGATCGTGCCAATGTGCGTATCCTCCATCGGGGAATGCTTTCCTATTATATTGTTAATAAAGAAGCGTACGAGAATCCGACAGCTCAGAAGAGTCGTTTTTCAAAGCTTTTCGTCACGATAGGTCGTGTTGTGAAGGATCCTGTGGTCTCTGTCAGAGAGGCAGACCCTGTGGGGTACATAGGCAAATTTGCACGTCTGTTTGAAAAAATAAGTGATCGCATTGATGATTATGACGGGGACAATGAAGATGATTATCGGGGTTATTATGATGAGTATTATAACTACAATACGGGGGAATATATGGACTTGTATGATTTGCGACATGAGGATAGATCCCGTTATAACAGGGTGATGAAAAAATGTGTGAGGCGTGATCAACGACATAACCGAGTGTTGTCAAGGGAAGAAGAGGAATTTTTGCGTGATTATGGGAATAAGAAAAACAGGAAGCATGTACCTAAGTTTATTTGCTTTCCTATTGTTGGTCAGCCGAAGTATAAACCGAATGATACGGTCCGTGTGAAAGGATTTATTTACCGGAAGAATCGACGATACAATCGTCCAGTTTCGCTTTTTCTTGATTCGCAGTTCAACGATAAAAAGGAGAACTACATAAAGTTGAAAAAAAAGCTATATCCTTGCGCCGATGGTGTCTATACCTATGATTTTGTTTTGACCGATTCTCTAAACTTACAGTTAGACAAAAAATACTATGTTCTTTTTGGTGACAGGAAAGGAAGGGAATTATCTTGTACTCCTTTCAAGTATGAGGATTACGTTTTGCATGATGCCAATTTGGAGGTGGCGTTTGATCAAACAGCCTATTATAGGGGGGATAGCATCCGTGTGAAGGTAAAGGCAAAGGATGCCAATGGACTTCCCTTCGCAGATGCCTTGGTGAAGGTTACTCTTCAACTAGAGAAGGTCGATTCCCTTCTGGAGACACGGTCCTGCTATTCTTCTGAACTTGCCACTCAAAACAAGGTGACCAATGGGGAGTCGGAGTTGACCTTCGTTTTTCCACCTTCCGTTGCGGAAGGAAATAATATTGAGTTTCGTGCCAGTGTGACACTCTTTTTACCGGATGGGAATGTAGTTGAGAAGGTATTGATGAAACATTATTTCTCAGAAAAACATGATGTAGTCATCTCGCTCAATCGTGATTCTCTTTTAGCGGTGGCTCAATACAATGGTAAAGATACAGTCGATCGGGCATCTATTTTCGTGGAGGACGCATTTGGCAATCGAGTCCATTTGGCGGACACCATGTTGCCTTGCACGATGCGTGTGGAGCCATCTTATGCCGCCTATAGCTTTAAAACGGCTCATGCTTCAGCCTATGAAAAGATACCTTCTTCCGCCTCTTTGGTGTCCGTACAATGGCATACGTCGGGAGACAGTCTCTTCCCTGTGATCACCAATGCGTTGCATCTGCCGATGGTCTGTTATGTGATCATGGATGGAGAACTGATCTTTACGGGCAGTGACAAGGAGTTGCCCGCCTACTATCCTTGGGACAAGGAGAAGTCCTATATTCTGAAATCCAATGTACTTTGGGCGGGTCAAGTCATGGAGTTTTCAGATATCGTCCGTGTGCCGAGCAAATGGCAACTGCATATCGCTGTGGATGAACCTTCCGTGATTGTCCCAGGAATGAGTTGCGAGATGGAGGTGCAGGTAACCGATGTGGATGGCAAGCCTGTGAAAGGTGCTGATGTGACCGCCTATGCCGTCAATAGCCAGTTTAACATGCAATCGCCCAATTTTAATTGGACAAGCACCTATCAGGATATCCCGATGGTAGATTATTATAAGACAAATATGTCGAATGATGGAACTTACCTGAACGGTTCCAATCTGCTTTCCTGGAAGAAAATATCTGCCATCGACACGATAGCAGCCTATTCCATTCTTTATCCTACGACCGATTCTATCTATAGGTATAGCTATTATCCAGAGGATTCACTCACGCAGATTACACCTCTTATATGCAGTGGAGGTTTTAAAACGAATGTTTATATCGTATATATTGATGATGTGCCTTGTTTTATCATGTCAGATATTCCATATTCTTTTGCTATCACGCCCAATGAATACCATCGCATTCGATTAAGGACAAAAACGGCGGAATATACCATAGACTCTGTAAAAGTGGAGGCCAATAAACGTACGATTCTTAGTTTTGATGGCAACACAACCTCTCCGCTTGTGAAGCGGGAAAAGAAAAAAGACCACCTTTCCAAGAAAGAGTTGGAGCAATTGAAACCTTATATCATGTTGATTGATAAGTTTCCGCAGGGAAGATTTGTGAGAGAGGATGGTACTTTCTTCACTATAGAAGGGTCTGCACCTCATTTTATTGGACCGATAATGGATTCGGTTTGTTGGATGACTATGTACTTTGATTTAATAGAAAAGATCAAGGTGGACCATAATTTAGTTTATTCGTATAATAATGAAAATAACCTTTTTGAAACTCGGAAGGCCAATCGAAAGGATTATCCGCAGTTACGTTATCGAGATTATAGAAATAATAAAATAAATGGAGAGTTGAAAACGTTGGAACGTGCGTTGAAATTGAAAGATGAGACAATGAAAGGAAATAAAGTTTTAAAGGAAGAAAAGCTGACGTTCGATTTACAATTGGATTATCCGAAGGATAATGGATCGGGTAATATTTTGAATGTACAATCTGATAAATTATTATATCGTTGTGTGATGATCCCTTATAAAAGCCCCCAAAAGCCTTCCGTGTCATTCGATTCTAGGAAAAGCAAAAATATGAGATTTTTTGATATTGAGGCGGGGATATACCGTGTTTATTTGTTGAACGATGATAACACATGTTATTGGTTGGATTCTGTAAGAGTGGAGAAAAACAATTGGACTTATGTCCGATTTGAAAAGAATAAGGATTGCGTTATGTCCGACTCGTTTACTTATTGCTTGAGAAATCTTCTCACATATACTGCCAAAGGGAGGAAAGATAGTCTTGCGATTAACCAAGCGGAGAAATTGTTGTCCCGATACCTTTTGATCAACGATCCTCTTCCGTTTGTGACCTTGCCTGATTCTGTTGCTATAAAATGGGAAGACCTTCTTAAAAAAGCAGTTTATGCGAATGATTACGATGACATAGATTTAAGTTGGTTATATGCGAATGATTACGATGACATAGATTTAAGTTGGTCATATGCGGATGAACTAGATGACGTAGTTGTAGAGGTGGGCTATAGCGTACAGCGAGCCTTGCAAGGTCGTGTCTCTGGTGTTCAAGTCTCTTCTGCAAGTGGCCAGCCCGGAGGTTCTTCCACTGTGCGAATCAGGGGTGTATCCTCGTTGACGGGTAGTTCCGAACCGCTCTATGTGGTGGATGGGAAACCTATCGTGGGGAATGCTGATAATCCGTTGTCCAAGATTAATCCAGATGACATTCTCTCGATGGAGGTATTGAAGGATGACGCAGCCACCGCCATTTACGGTAGCCGTGCGGCAAATGGTGTGATCATCATAAAAACAAGAAAAGGAAGTAAAGATTCTAATCCTTTA
>JAFRNH010000106.1 GCA_017430235.1 Paludibacteraceae bacterium
CTCGCCCTCCTTCTTCAGGTAGTTGACCGTCATGTCGCCCGCAGGCTTCTCGATGGTCGTCGTCGTGATCACCAGTTCAACCGGCGTTCCCTTGCAGACGTGACCCGTGGCTATCTCGTAGTCCTCGCGGACCGTGAACTTCACAACATCGCCCTGAGGGATTGTCGGCGTGCCCGTCACCTCCGTGCCGTCCATCGTCCAGACCATCTGGCCCGGCATCATGTACTGGCTCGCGTCGGCGTTGCTGGTCACCTGCAATGGCTCGTAAGTCTCGCCGCTGCAATAGCTGGTCTTGTTGCCCGCAACGCTCGGTTCTGCCGTGCCGTAGACCGTCACCTTCAATGCCGTCTTGCCGCTCTCCGCGCCTGTCAGGTCGGACACCTGGCTCACGTAGTAGGTGGTCTCGCCCACCGTCGTCACAGATGGCGTAGGTGCCCCGCTCAGTGCCGTGCCCGATGCGTCGTACCACTTCAGCGTCCATGTCTCGTTAGCATCGGCGCTTGGTGTCGCCTTCGCCATCAGCGTCGTCACCTCCGGATCGTTCAGACAGTAGTCCGCGTTCGCAACGGTCGGTGCTGGGGCTCCGCTCACCGTCACTGTCACTGCGACGAGTCCGCTCTCGCAGCCGTCGGCGTTAACTGCCGAGGTGTAGTAGGTATAGGATGCGTTGCCTCCGCCTGCCGGTACGGCTGGGATTGGCTCCGCCTGTAGCTCGTTCTTGTTTTCATCGTACCACTTTGGTGTCGTGCCCGATGCGTGGCTGACCGCCGTCGCGTCTTGCTGCGTCAGGCTCTTGCTGAAGGTGCCTGCGGATGTCGTGTCGGACGCCATGTAGGTGATGGCATGGTCAACAACTGGGTCGTCGACCGCCGACACTGTGATTGTCACCTCGCCCTCGCCGCTGCAGGTTCCCTGCGTCACCTTCACCTTATAGGTGCCGGTCTCCGTGACGTTCAGCGTCTGTCCCGTCGTTCCGTCGCTCCACTCGAAGCTGTCGTAGTTGCTCGTTGCGTCCAGCACGTATGGAAGGTCAGCCTTGCAGACCGTCGTGTTCTCGCCCAGATCCACCTCCAGCTTGTCTGCCACGGTCACCTTGGCCGTTGCGTGAGACTCACAGCCCGCTGACGTCGTCACCACAACCGAGTAGGTGCCGGCCTGGTCGGTCACCAACGCGTTGCTGGATGAACCATCACTCCATGCGTAGGTGTAACTTGCATCGTATGGGGCCTCTAGGGTGGCGCTCTGACCAGCGCAGATAAAGAGATCTTTCAAATCCAACTTCGCTGTATCAGATACTGTATACGTCAACTTCATCGTATCGCTCAAGCAACCATCCTTCTCCAACAAATAGCCATACGTATAACTACCTGGAGTCGTTTCGTTGTCAGGGTTAGGCATTTGTGACAATGATTGACCAGCAGCATTGTACCATGATACAGAGTAACCACCGCTCTCTTTCTGAGACAAATCCGTCACTGCTTTCTGATAGTCAGAATTATTAGCAGAACTCATACCCTCACAAAGGAGTCCAATTGCATAATCTACACCTTCTGGGCGTTCCTTGATAACAATAGTAGCGTCATCACTAGTAAGCGTACAAGTAGCATCCGATGGATCCGTTGCCTTGACACTATAGTTACCCGACACTTTTGCCACAAAAGTATCCGCTTTGGTAGCAGAACCGATCTTGCTACCATTCAAATAATATTCGTAGTTGTAGATGCCCGATGTTTTCGCATCAGCACGAAGGATGATAGAGTCACCGCACACATCGTTTGCATCCGGTCTCAATGTCAATGAAGTAAGGTCGCAAGAAGCACCACAACCCGTAATCGCCTGAGCCATGATCTCATCATCGTCATGACCAAGAAGTTTCACATAAGCAATATTGACAATCGATTGTGCACAATCATTGACTGTTCCCTTCCATGTCACCTTATATTTTGTTCCAAAAGGAATAGGGTTATTCATACCCTGTTCAAACTCCCAAACGATGGAATCGCCTTGAAGTTTTCCATTATTATCAGCAGAAGAGAAAGTGATTTCTGCAGGTTTACGGTCCACGATGTACAAATTGTATGCATTGTCGGTATGGACATGCATATTAGAGTATTTGAAAGTACCATACGCGGAGCCATTAAATGCAAGTTTACCCTCTTTCTCTGTCAAGCCAGTAGCCGTAAAGGCAGCACCTGCTGAAGTGTCTTTACCAAACCAAACCTGAAGAATATCATCTTGAAGTTTAAGACGCCAACGAGAAGGATTGCTCTTCAATGCACAAGTCGCCGTTTCTACCGTTCT
Source organism: Paludibacteraceae bacterium (assembly GCA_017430235.1). GTDB lineage: Bacteria > Bacteroidota > Bacteroidia > Bacteroidales > Paludibacteraceae > UBA1181. The sequence goes on from JAFRNH010000106.1 coordinate 2,302, forward strand.
TGAGCCATCATAACAAGTAACAGACATACCGTTTGAAGTATTATACTTAAATTGCAAACGAATATTGTCTCTCAAAATGATTTCGCCCGTCTGGTCTTGCGCAATATTAGCATCCATTTCAACATAAATATTCTTTGAAAGAGAGTTGTTGAATGTTGCCTTATTACCTTGATTTATCGTAAGAGTACCACCCGATAAAGATGCACCCGATATAGTCCAATCTGAAGATTTGGCAAGGGCATCATCAAAGATGGCACCATGAGTTTGTTCATACTCAATTGTATAAGTTATCGCATCCCCCACTTCAACCGTTTCTTTGTCGGCTTTTTTCTCGAGAGTTGTCGGTATGATTGGTTTTGGCACTTTCGCACAAGTGACCGTAACCTCCGCAGTATCCGACAAAGGAGAGTTCTTGTCTGCAAGAATCCATGCGACATTCTGCGTTAATTCATCATCCGTCTCGCAATCAGCTCCAGAAGGGAAGCTTGCCATTGCCGTATAGATGATAGAACCCTTTTGTTTTACCTGCATGAGAGGAATTTCCCATTTCACAACCCAACGACCGTCAGAAATCTTACTTGCTTTCCAACTTGCTCCGTATTCAGTTAAAGGGCATTCGTTTTGGAAATCGACAAACTCCATTCCTTTAGGCAATGTGTCAATCACCACGACATCCCTCGCTTCACGTCCAGCCATAGGTCCCGTACCCAGGATACGGCGCCATGTATATCCATCATACTCCTCTACTAGAATATTTTCGATAACATGCTTTGGCTTTTCACATATACTAGGTAAATATTCGGTCACAGGAATCTCTATTGATTTTCCTGTTTCTGGATCAATGTTTTGCCAACTAGGAGATACAGGGTAATAATTTCCATCTTCTGCATCTTGAGCACTTGCATTCCATGACCAATCGTCTGCAAAATTTGTACTACCCCAGTTGCTTGGGTTCAGATATCCAGCCACACGCAGAGGCTCTGTACCACCCTTATGAATACGAGTTCCCATTCCATAGTAGTTAGACAAATGGGCAGTGGTTGTCACCAAGAGAGGAGCAAACTGGATGCACAATCTCTGGTTCCATTTTCCGTAAGAATCAGAACCTTCCACAATTGTCTCATGGGTTACAGTAACCTTATCATTCGGTGTTCTCTTACCTTCATAGATAGCGGTATACCAGCTCCATCCTACAGGGCAATCCTCTTCTCCTGCAAGACAATCAAGACCCGCATCATACATATAGTAAGCGATACGATAGTTTCCATAATTGATATATGGTTCAATTGCATCATTGTAAAGACGGAATCTCAACCATTGTTGAGATGTACCCAATCCACTATTTGAAACAGCAACACTTACACGAGGACGACCGCCATCAAGCCAACCTGCCTCAGAAGAGTTTTCAAAATCAATCTGGTATTTAACCAAATTACCTGGGTTCACCTTCTCTACATCAGCAGTTTTTTCGATCATCAAAGCACGTTTGATAACGTCGACACAGTTTCTCTGCATGGTTGCCGTGATGTAGTTAGGATATTCGTTGGATGTCCATCCTGTACCATTCGAGCAAGTGATATCAGCAGTGGTGCAATATCTTCCAAAGGCCTTCGGACCAATTTTACATTTATAAGAGACCTGTCCGATTGTCTTTGCCAAATTGCCTGATTTTAAATTCAATGCAGGACCTTCCGTGTTATCACTCTTAAATCCTGGCACCGTACCAATTTTCCAAGTGATTGTATGTGTAGATGCATCATAGACACCTCCGTCACTAGCACTTAAAAAGATGAAATCCTTTGGTACATTTTCGACAATGACTACATTTTCCGCATCTAAAACACCAAAGTTTCGATAATCAAGCAAGTACTTGATTTCATCACCCGTATAAGCGTAAGTCACACTATCTTCAATTGCACGATAAATTTTCATATTAGCAGACGGTTTCATCACACTTGGAGGCTGATGGTTACCGGTTCCGATAACCATACCCAACCAACGGAAGAAACCATGAAAATAGTGAGGCTTACTTGTTAGATAGCCATCACCACCTTCAGTAATATCCCACTCTATATTACATTGTCTATAAAGGACACCGGCCAAATCCATATCGCCAGAACCAATAGCGGCAGGCATACCCACACCCGATATCCAGTTGAAGATAAACTCACTCTTAGGGAATGAGCCATCTGGGCCGATATCCCAGTGCAATGTAGCAGGACCTTTGTAAGAGACACTCGGTCCACCACCAAATTCTGTACATGCTGATGAATTATTCCAACCCTGAGGGTCATTCATGAACTTAGCAAATCTGTCACACCAATCTTTTTCAAAGGTATTTCCACCATCCTTAACAGTGTGAGAAGCAGGATCCCATGTATAATCTGGATTCAAATGCCATACATAGTTGAGGGCAGTACGCCAAGCTGCACGGAAACGACCTCCTTGGTTACCTGCAGTCAATGTCACAACATTGTTATTGGAAACGGTCGCCTCCTCACCAAAGAAGAGGTTCTTAGCAGATTGACTAAGCCAATTACCCACCATCCAATCGCATGATGCTTCGCATCTACGGTATTGTTCTCTCTCCCAATCTGAAGATTCCGGAAGGTCAAGTTCCATCACCAAATCATAGAACTCTTTAAAATAGGCTGGCGAACTATAGTCGGTATGCATTTTCACCGGACCAGCATATTCTGGTATATAGCTCACTCCGTTCATAACCGTAGCATTTGAAGTTGCCCAGTCCGTCACCTCCGACCAAGTGGTACCATTCTTCAAGTAACCATCCAAACCAACATCACCCGTAGTCACTCTTCGTGGATTCTCCGTCTTGAATCGTTCTTCATACATAGCAACGAGACCACGAACCACCTCAATCATATCCTTTTTGTAGGATATCATTTCTCCATTAGCACCCTTGTGTCCACTATCATCACCCCACTGGCGCCATGCGATATACAACGCCAATACAATTTCATTATCACCATCAGTAGCAGAACAACTATTTGCCTGATCACCAATGATTAAAGTTCCATATCCTCCATCTGCCACTTTCGCTCCAGTCAGATAACTAGTAGCCGTAGGACGGAATCTATCATGTATTCTAAACCACAAACCATCAAACGCCTCCTTATCTCCCATCACTGCGGCAGCAAGCATAGAATATCCATCACCCTCACGACAATCGTAAGGACAACCGATGTTACCACGGATGTACTTGACACCATCCATCACATCCCCTGTATATTCCCACTCATTGGCAAAAATTTGGTAGGCGTCACGAATATCCTGTTCCATTTCAATATGCACCACTCCTTCTGGATTTTGCGTACCTAAATTGACACCACAGGCATATTCCAAAAACTGTGGGAATGGATAGGCAGGATTTCCAGAATTAATGTGCACAGGCACCGCCCCTACAGAAAAAAACATCAATAGGGATATAACAACGGCACAACTATGTAATGTGTATTTTTTACTCATGGCTTCCATGTGTTTTTTAGAATTTACTAAGTTCGTGAATAATAAGTTCTTATAATTATACTACTATATCCAACGTACAAAAATAAGAAATAACTACCGAATTACAAATTTTTGTTAAATAGTTTTATTTCATAAGAGTAAAAAAATCAGACGCATGAATGTCCAAGGTCTATTTCACTATTGTAGACTTCCGATTTACATTGTATTTCAGAAACACAATAAAATTCCGCAGTGGCATCGCTCTATACGGCATCGTCTGATAGACCGTGTTTAGCAGATTATTCCCCTGAACACCAACATCTATGGTATGAAGGTATCTTTTCTCTTCTTTCTTCCCTATCTTAAACAGATAATCCACCGTCATATTTAGGATAAAATAGCTATCCAATTGGTCAAAAATATCAGAGGTGGTTCGTGGCCCCACCCATTTACCCAACAAAGAATATTGTAAAGAATGGACATTACCATATAAGCAAGCAGAAGCCGTATGTCGTGGAAGAAGAGGCATCTGTCTTCCTTCAAAAACAGACATATTCGAAAATCCTTCCTTTATTTCTGTATGATTATAGGCATAATTCAAATCAAGAGAAGAAGCGTTCCTACCCCACTTAACCATCTGATTCAACGTTACTTCCACCCCTTTTGCCAAAACGCGGTCGATGTTAGTCGGTTTCCAAATATTTCCACGAGGCATCCATAAAATCCAATTCGATACATCATTTCGATACAAGGCCGATTGTAGCTGCAGAAAATAGCATTCTGTTTTATGTCCATACCTTACATTCATTTCCAAATCAGCTCCTTTTTCAGGAGAGATATCTCGATTATCTATCTTTCCCCAATATCTGTCATTCAAAGTAGGGACATTCACATTTCGAGAACACAAAAATTGTGCGGACAAGTTGTCTTTCTCATTACGAATAAAGTGATAGTTTATACTGATAGAAGGGCTAAAGGGCACTTTTAGATTTGTCACAAAATTTTTCCGCAAATTACAGGTTAATTCAAAACGATTAGCCACAAACTTTGACAAAGCATAGAGGGAGCCGTCCCACTCCATCAGAGAATCCATATAGGCATACACTTCAGGACGAATGGCATGCAAATCACCACCCACTTTCAAGTCCACCCATAGTTTGGATGATTTCCGCCAAGACTTTTCCACCGAAGATTGAGCCAGCCAATCATCTGTGGCGATAAGATGAGATTCGTATACTTGGTCGTCGGCAAGCCAACCCATGCGCATTTTCCAAAGCAAATTCGACTCTTGTACATAGTCCAATAAGATTTTTGTCGACCGATTAGAGATGGATTCATATTTCCGTTCATCTAGATTATTTTGCATCATCGGTTGTATGTTGCGATCGTAGTAGGTATGCCATAATTTTACTCCAATGCTATTTTTAGGAGTCAGACGAAAAATCAGATTTTCCAGTACCCCATAATCGTAGAATGACGCATTTTGCTGCACCTGTCTCTCTTTTCTGAAATCAAACTTAAAGTCATTGTCAGATCTTCGATAGAAAAGAGCTGTATTAGACTGAATTTTCTCATTTCCAACCCTACATTTCAACGATTCAAACAATGACTGAAAAGATCCGTATGAGGAGTGCAACTGCAAAGAAAAAGTGTCTTGAAATGAGAGCTTTTCAGACAACGTGATAGCACCACCAATAGCACCATTCCCATATACAGCGCCTTCTCCACCAGGATGAACATTCACCTCATCAAAAAAGATAAGAGGCAACTGACTCAGATCCACCTGACCCATGGTCTGCGAATTAATCGGGACATCTTCCCAATTTACTTTCGTATGAGAGGCGGAAGTACCCCGCAAAGAGATTGTCGAGAGCATTCCATTTCCCGTTTCTTTCACAAACAAAGAAGTACCTTTGGCTAAGAAATCGGACAAGGAAGTATTTTGCATCTGATTCAACACCTCGGTGGGAGCCAACACGGAAGTAGCACCCGAGAAGAGATCATTAGACATAGATCGACGAGAGGACAAGACCTCCACTTCCTGCAGTTCATGAGACTGAAGAGAATCAGGCTGAGCAAAGGAAACCGAAGAATGCAAAAAGAGAAGAAGGAGAAGAAGCAGATCCTTTTTCATAGCAATAAGAATTGTCTATTTACCAAACAATTTTTTCCGTTCATCCGATGTTAATGAATCATAGCCGCTTTGTTTTATCTTATCTAAGATTCGATCAATTTCATCATTCTTTTGTTTTTTCCGAGCATTGTATTCCTCATCCGTTTCGCGAACAGAGGATGGATTTTCATACGAGACATTCATCGAAGGTCTCTTTTTCAGGAGGTTGGTCAATTTATCCAATAAGGCATTAATCCAACCAACTATATTTTTATTCTTTTTATAGGCTTTTGCGAAAAGGTAGCCAGCCAAGGCGCCACCAAGATGAGCTAGTTCCCCACCCGCATTTGCAGACGTAATGCTCAACAAACTGATTAAAACCGTAGCAACGGCAACCCATTCAATCTTCACAGAACCAATCAGAGGAATTCGCACCCGATAATCAGGTGATATTACAGCAGTAGAGACCACAATCGCCATCACCGAAGCAGAAGCCCCCAACAAGAAATTGGGGCCATGTTGCACATAATAAGGGACAATATTAAATGCCAAGAGGTAGGTCAAACCTCCAACCATTCCGCCTAAGAGATAGACGCCCACCAAATCACGTTGATTGAAGAATGTCATAAAGAGTTGACCGAACCAATACAACATCAGCACGTTACAAATCAAATGGACAAATCCCGTATGAGAAAACATATACGTCAATATCGTCCATGGATGATGAAGGAAAGCACTCCATTCAGAAGGAATCATAAAAATCCAACTCATCCAAGTGATATCCAATTGAAACAATTTACCAATCACTTGAACGAGTGCGAGTAGCACGTACATACCCACATTCACATAGATTAACTTCGTAAGAAGAGAACCCTCCTGAAACGATTTGATCACATCATCTTTGAAGCTCATAGACTAACGATTTGGGACATAAAATTTATTCCACCACAAAACAAGAATGAGGCCAACCAATGCACCTCCCAAGTGAGCGAAATGTGCGATACCATCACCAACACTTCTCACGCCCAATAACAATTCCAACGCAGCAGTACCAATCATCACATATTTGGCTTTTAAAGGAACTGGAATAAAGAAGAGATAAATTGGCTGATTAGGAAATTTCATCGCAAAAGCTGTCAGTATACCAAACACAGCACCCGAAGCACCGACTGTCCGGAAACAGCTAAGTCCTTCATCCACAAAGGCCATCACATCATCCTCAGTATACAGCATTTGGTAGTCTTCCGTATAGATAGGCAGTGTATAATTTTCAAATTGACTAAGGAAAGGTCTCAAGTCATACATCCATGTCAGTTCTTGAATCAATCCAGCACCCAAACCTGTCATAATATAAAAGAACAAAAAGAATTTTGGGCCCCAATACATTTCAAGAATTCTTCCAAACATATAGAGGGTAAACATATTAAAGAGAATATGTTCAATATTAGGGAATGGTGCATGTAAAAACATGTAAGTAACCAACTGAACAGGGTTAAAAGCAGAAGATCCCCAAAAATGCAAGCTAAACGTTTCCAAAAGATCAACTCCCTCTTTTTTTAATGCAATGCAAGCTATCCAACAAAGAACATTTATAATCAACAAATGCCTCGTGACTGGAGGTATGTTGTTTAGGAAATTTCCAGAAGAGTTAAAATTCGACATAGACATTAATTTTCCGCAAAGATAATGTTAAAAAACATGCCCATATATGTTTTACAACACAAATATACTAAAAATAGATTTTTTTCCTTATTTTTTTTCTCAAATCCTTTGGAATCAAAGATTTTTAAAATAGATTTGCAACAATTAAGACAAACAAACAAATTTTTAAATTATAATCTTATGAACAAGCAAGAACTTATTAACGCAGTAGCAGAAAAAGCTGGACTTAGCAAAGCAGACAGCAAGAAAGCAATCGACGCAATCACAGAGGCTATCTCTGGTGCATTAAAATCAGGTGACAAAGTAGCACTTATCGGTTTTGGAACATTCTCAGTAAAAGAGTCTTCTGCTCGTGAGGGTATCAACCCAGCAACTAAGCAAAAGATTAAGATTGCTGCTAAGAAAGCCGCTAAATTTAAAGCTGGTTCTGAATTGAATGCTGCATTAAACTAATTTAGCTTTAGCAAAAAAACTAAGGGAAGGTATGTTACCTTCCCTTTTTTTGTTGTAATTTTGCAGACAAAATAATAAAAGAGATGAATTTAGAAGAAAAATTAGTTCAATCTGTCATCAAGACTATAGAAAGTCTGTATGGACAAACCGTAGAAGCAAAAACGGTACAATTACAAACGACCAAAAAGGAATTTGAGGGAGATTTGACACTTGTTGTATTCCCATTCTTGAAAATTTCGAAAAAAACTCCAGAGGTCACTGCCAATGAAATCGGCGATTATTTGGTGAAGAACGAGAGCATTGTGGAAAAATTCAATGTGATTAAAGGTTTCCTCAACCTATCAATAGCCAAGAACACTTGGGTGAGCACTCTCAACGCTATGTTGGCCGACGATCAATTTGGATTCAAAACAGCCACAGCAGACTCCCCTCTATACATGGTTGAATATTCATCTCCCAACACAAACAAGCCTCTTCACTTAGGTCATATCCGAAACAATCTGCTAGGCTATAGTCTATGCAAAATATTAGCAGCAAATGGGTATCGCGTTATCAAGACAAACATTGTCAACGACCGTGGTATTCACATCTGCAAATCTATGTTGGCTTGGCAAAAATTCGGCAACGGAGAGACTCCAGCCTCAACAGGCAAAAAAGGAGATCACCTGGTAGGTGACTACTACGTTAAGTTTGACCAAGAATACAAAAAGGAGGTCAAAGCGCTAATGGACAAAGGTCTCTCTGAGGAAGATGCCAAAAAGCAAGCTCCTTTATTACAAGAAGCTCAAGCCATGCTGAAGAAATGGGAGGATGGCGATGCTGAAGTCCGCAAATTATGGAATGAAATGAACAGTTGGGTATACGCAGGTTTCGACGAAACATACAAGAGACTGGGTGTAGGATTCGACAAAATATATTATGAATCAACCACTTACATTGACGGAAAAGCAAAAGTAAACGAGGGATTATCCAAAGGTTTGTTCTATCGTCGTGAGGATGGTTCTGTTTGGGCCGACCTTACTCAAAACGGTTTGGATGAGAAGTTGCTTCTCCGTGCGGATGGCACATCCGTTTACATGACACAAGACATCGGAACTGCCACTCAACGTTTCAAAGAGTTTGACATCAACAAAATGATCTATGTGGTTGGAAACGAGCAGAACTACCATTTTCAAGTGCTCTCCATCCTACTCGACCGTCTTGGTTTCTCATGGGGAAAAGACTTGGTTCACTTCTCTTACGGAATGGTGGAACTTCCAGAAGGTAAGATGAAGTCTAGAGAGGGTACAGTTGTGGATGCGGACGATTTGATGGATGAGATGATTCAAACAGCCCGCGAAGTATCTGATGAATTAGGAAAGCTGGATGGCATGACGGAAGATGAGATCAACGAGATCGCTCGCATTTGTGGTTTAGGTGCCTTGAAATATTTCATTTTGAAGGTGGATCCACGTAAGAACATGTTGTTCAATCCAAAAGAGTCTATCGACTTCAACGGAAACACCGGACCATTCATTCAATACACTCATGCCAGAATCTGCTCCGTATTGCGTAAAGCTGCAGAGCAAGGCATTCAGCTCAACAATTCTGTAAAAGAGGGTCTTACGCTATCCGATACAGAGGTCAACTTGATTCAATACCTATCCAACTTCCCGAATGTTGTAAAACAAGCAGGTTCCGACTACAGTCCGGCTCTTATTGCCAACTACGTGTACGAACTTGTTAAGCAATACAACTCTTTCTATCACGACTTCTCAATTTTGAAGGAGGAGAACGAAGATTTGAGAGCATTCCGTCTTTTGTTGTCAAAGAAGATTGCGGCAGTTATCAAATCGGGCATGGGACTCTTAGGCATTGAAGTTCCTGAAAGAATGTAAAATCTAATTTTTCAATAAATTCAACAGAAATAGAGACGATGTATTCACCGTCTCTATTTTTTTGCCCAATAATCTCCCTACTGGAAATATTCCGAATCCACCTCGGAAAGAGCCTCATGCAAGGCACAAGGTTCCCAAAAGAAATCCAGATTCAGCAGATCAATCTCCGTCAGTTCCTTAATGGAGATGTACCCCAACTCAGAACTTTCATAATCGCCATTCAGGATCACATATCCAAAGGCATCATCTCCGCTGCACTCTGTCACGAAAACATCCGTTGCGCCCCCAAAATAATGAGCGTAGACAGTCGCTTGGACCCCCTTCCCATCTTGTCCATACAAGGCAGGAACTTGCTTTAAC
>JAFRNH010000107.1 GCA_017430235.1 Paludibacteraceae bacterium
AACTCTTTGGCATTCCTTACCGTAATGGGTGGCGAGTCTGCCGACGCGTTGACGATCAAAGTAATCTACAACGGCTTTGAATATGTATTGGATCAAGACCTCGTATATGCAGACGATGCAACGCTTGGTACTTTGAGCAACCCTTACATCATTCAATTGAATCCGGTAGATGCTAACTCTGATGTCTTGAACGGTTCTATCTCAGTTTACCCAACTTTGGTGGAGACTTCATTGAATGTGAAAGCTGAATCTTTGAATGTTACTAGCTACTCCATTTCTGATATCTCAGGAAGAATCATGATGGGCGAAGAGACAAACAGCTCAGAGTTCACCATTAATGTTTCTTCTTTATCACAAGGTGCTTATGTACTAATGATGGAGACAGAAATGGGTACCGTCATAAAAAGATTTACTAAGAAATAGAATGAAAACCAACTAAAATGAGACTACACTATTAGGAAGAGATGGGCATGCCAATCAACGGCATGCCCTCTTTTTTTTTCAAATTAGAAGAAATCCTATGAAATTAATTTACTGAACCCACTTTTATTTTAAAAAATTTGTGAAACATATAAAAAGATATTGTATATTTGTGTATCGTATAACTGGAACAGAACAAAATAGTTTTACTTATACCATAAGGTGAGTTCAATAAATTAACCATAAATAAGAAGCTTATGAAAAAGAATTGGAAGTATCTGGCATTTTTCAGTGCCATTGTATTAGGATGCGGCTTGGCTGCATGTACAGAAGACGAAGAAGTGCAAAACATCGTGGAAAACACAGGAGCCATTCATCTTAATGGTTACATTACAAAGGACTCTGTATTAAAAGATTTAGGACTTGACGTAGATTATATCATTGACGATCAAGTGACCGTGGAAAATCAAGCTAAACTAACTATCGAGGCTGGTGTCACCATTGCGTTCGCACAAAAAGGAGGTTACTTGCAATGTAGTGACAATGGAGCCATCAGCATGGAAGGTACGAAGGAAAAGGGAATCATTTTCCATGGACCAACGCTCAATAGTCCAAATGGCTCGTGGGGATATATTGGATACTTCACAGACAGACCAGAAAACAAGATGTCATACGTTTCATTAATGCATGGAGGTAGTGAAAAAGAGCAAGGTGTTCTTCGTATCGAAAGCGAAGGATCTGTATCTGTGAAAAACTGTCTCATTGATGGATCATTAGGAAATGGTGTGTTCAATGTATTTGCTGACAATGCGTTAACAGCATTTGAAAACAATACCATTATGAATGTTGAAAAGTCTCCATTGTTATTACAAAGTTTCAAGTTCTTGAAAAACATTGCTGACAACAACATCTACTCCAACAACAAGATCAACTGCATAACATTTGATTTCTATGCTAACACTATCGATGAAACGGTCACCTTCAATGATTTAGGTTATGATTACCTCTTCAACGAAGATTTCACCATCGAAGGCGAAGGTCGTATGATCGTCAACGAAAATGTAACCTTAAAGTTTGGCAATGGCAAAGGAATATGGATTCCTTCTGGATTGATACAAATCAATGGTACAGAGGGCAAACCTGTAACACTAACTGGATATAAAAACGAAGCTGGATATTGGAGAGGAATCATTTTTGAAAGCGACACTCAAAATCAAGGTGGTAGCTACATGAAGAACTGCACCATCAGCTGCGCTGCAGATAAAGAGGGTGAAGACAATTCTGCTCTATATATCCACACTGCTTATACGGATGGTGTTAAAATGATTTCATTAGAAAACGTAAAGTTCCAAAATATTTTGAACTATGCACTAACCGTATTATGGGATAGAGATCGTAACGAAGTGGAAGGTCTTAAAATGCCTGCTAGTGTTACATTCGAGAATTGCGGACATAATGTAATGGTTGACTTGGAATATGCATTGAACATGACAGACCCTGTATTCTTTGATTCTTTAGACACAATAGAAATTCCTGACGAAGAATAAAAAGATATAGGACTTTATAAAATCAATCAAACAGGGCTGATTCCCACGAGGAGTCAGCCCTGTTAGTATATAAATCCAGATTTAACTATTGCTGTTTAAACGATGAATCGATAGAACTCACCCTATTTTTTCACAAAAGGAATTGAGCGGTTACTATCAAACAAGACAACTATATAAACACTGTTCTTTTGCAATGCATTCTTAGGTATTTCATTACCTCTAAGGTCATAAAAACGTGCATTTTCCAATGATAAAATGGTCTCTTCATTCAAAACATCAAGTGATTCAACAACACTGTATGGTTCAAATTTCAACCAATCCACATTCACATAACTACCCACAATAAGCAGTTTCAACACATGTTTCCCTTTAGTCAAACGCACAACGCCCACTCGAATCTCCTTATACACACTCCAATCTTCAGAGGTTTGTGCGATTGTATATTCATTCGTTATTTTTATATCATCCAAATACAATTGGAAGCCTTCCAACTCTCCTCCATTAGAGACATAGGCTGATACGACATAATCATCCGTTTTATCTACATTTACAGTATATTCCAACCATTCATCCCTTTCGGTATAACCGATGGCATATCCATCTCCTGCCTTTACTATATCCACGCAATCGTCTCTATACTCTTCGCCTTTATTCTCAGCATCCCTGTCATAATAAGAGAATCCTTGTCCTGCCACATCATAATTCTCTGCTTCTATAACGCCTGGTATAGAAGCTATCACATTTTGATAAGGAGTTTGTGGCACATCAACAGCCGTCATTGTAATCCGATATGCATATAGTTCACTTTCTACCTTTACTGCAATTGTAAAGCTATCACCTTTAATTTCCATCTCCTTTTCAGATATCAAATCGGTTGATTTCACAGGAATATCCTTATCCTCCCATGTAACACGCTCCAATCGAACATTGACCGTTCCCTGCAAGAAAACAGGCAATTTAGGGAAGACCACATTAACATCCCCCACATAATTTCCTCCGAGTATAATACTTGCTTGATTATTATTCTTATCCACCGAAGCGAATCCATCCAATCCATCACTTTTATCATTAGGGGGTGTCACCATTGCCATGTAACCCGACATATCACCATACCACTTATAGAGCCACCACCCTCCTCCTCGCTCATTACTCTCCGTCAACAGACTGCCCATACGTCCTGGCAATCCAGGGAACCACCAAGAGATAGTGGCACTCTCTACATTGTTTCTCTCAAACTTCGCAATAAAAGGGACACTATAACCTGGACAGCCCTCATACTTTCTTTTTTCATAATCAGAGCTGCAACTATATTCGTTGATACATAGAGGAATCTCTTGGATTTCTAATTCCTTCAATAGACTTCTATAATCCTCCACCGCACGTATAAATCCTCCACTTCCCCATTGGTGCCAACAGACCAAATCAGGAAGACAATCATGATCTCGACAAAGTGTCAGAAATTTCTTAAACATATCTCTACCATAGAACGATGTAGCAGGACCTACAATTTTAGTGTCTGGAACATAGCAACGAATCAGTCGGTAGGTTGGCTCCCATACAGTTTCAAAGAAGTCTCCATTTTCATCCTGCCATGTCTCATTCGGTTCGTTCCAAATCACATAACTGTGAATATTCTCCAAATCAGAAGCCGCATGTCTTTTCAAAACATCTTCCACACTCTCCAACCACTTATCTTTTCCCGGCCATTGATACGGCCAGTAAGGTAACAAATCAGCCATAAGCAACTGCACTTGAGCTGTTGTACCCTTCAGTCTATCAGCAACAATAAATGCATCACCAAAATCATGTTGATTACCAGACTTCCCTGATGGAGGTTGACAAAACAAATGAGGCCTCAACGGAGCAACCAACTCATTCACATCCGCAGGCAATGTCTCGGTCATACCATACAACGACCCAGACGCACAATGTGTTACCGGACGAATATTATTTGTCAGATCTACAATCAATTTCTCTGCTGAATAAGAAACAGAAAAAAAAACATTCGTCAGGAAAGAAACAATTATGCATATTTTAATTCGTCCATACATATTCATAGAGTTGTGATGTAAAACTATGTGATGTAAAACTATAGATGGGTTCTAAAATGAATCTTGAGAATACACCTATATGGACTATCAAATATAAAGAAAAACTCTATTTTCGCAAGTAAATTTCATAAAATTTTACTCTATGCTATTGAACAACATAGAGTAACGGCTTAAAGTTTGCCTACTACAACCTCGTAATAATCCTCCTTTCGGAAATACTTCTTTGCCAATTCAAGAAGCTCTTCTGAAGTAACAGATTGTATGGCAAGGGTCTTTTCATGATAGAATTCAGGAAGATCCAAATGCTCCAACGTCATACCAATATAGGCATCCACCACAGTAAAAGAGCCATCCGCAGATCGAAGGATATCCCCCAACATGTAGTTTTTGACAGTCTCCAATTCTTCTTTCGGCACCAATTCATTGCAAAGACGATCCATCTCCTTATATAGTTCCTCCAACAATGGATGTACATATTGATTAGCTGCCTGTGTGGCTATCACCGACAAGACCTCCTTAGAGGTTCTTCTCAAGATGGAATTGATTCCATAGGTATAGCCCTTATCCTCTCGTATGTTCGACATCAATCGACTTCCAAAATAGCCTCCCAATATAGTATTTAAAACACTCACCTTATGGAAATCGGGGTGAGTGAGATCAAACAACCTGCGCCCCACAAAGATGGCAGATTGCACACTATCTTCCTTCGGCATAAACAACTTCTTTTCTGCTGACGGAAAAATAACATATTCCGGTTCTTTCTTTTGATATCCATCGACGAGACTGATTGATCCGAAACGTGCATTCAATGCTTCTCGAACTTCGGCTCCAATATTTCCCGACAAAAAGAATTGGCAGTTATTGATAACATAATATTGCTGATAAAAAGAACGGATCTGATCCAACGTCAATGTATCATAATCCTCTTCCTTCGGTGCTTTACCCGATGTTCCGTTCTCTCCGTAGACGCAACGTTTAAGTCCTCTGTTAGCCATCACAGACACCCTACTTTCATTCATCTTAAACGACTGTCTCTCTGAGGCAAGCATCAGTTCAAACTCATTTTCCGGGAATGTTGGTTCAAAAAGGATCTCATAGAAAAGGTCCAACATCACCTTCAGATGTTTTTTCAACGTTAACAACGTAAAGACGGTATGGTTATCCATCGTATTGGAAACGAAGCTGGCACCATAGAAATCAAGCATCTCCGAAATCTCCTTCGATGTATGATGTAATGTTCCCTCTCGCATCAATTTATGGGTGAATGAGGCCACGAAGAAATGCGACTGATAAAGAGGTCCTGTTCCAACAACACAATCGATTCGTACCATCTCTTCTGGTCCAAAAGGAATAATGGAAAGTGAGCATCCATTGGAAAGTGTCGAGACTTCCTTCTCAGGGAACAAAAATTCGCCTATAGGTTGTATTTCGGGAATCGTAATCATTTAGAAAAATTTTTCTGTAAAAAGGCTTCTGCCGCTTTCAAATCATCAGGGGTATCAATACCGATGGTTTCCACCTCAGTAATACCCACCTTTATTTTATAACCATTTTCAATCCATCGGAGTTGTTCGAGCGATTCTGCCAATTCGAGCGATGATTGTGGTAGTTGAGTAATCTCTTTCAACACATCGCCACGATAGGCATACAAACCAATGTGTTTGTAGTAGGTATGCAGTTGAATCCACTCCTCTTGTTCTTTTCCTCGAATATATGGAATGACATTACGACTGAAATAGATGGCTTCACTATTTTTATTCAACAACACCTTAGGTGAATTAGGATTAAACAAAGCCTTTGTTCCATCCGCTGGTTTAAATGGTTTCACCAACGTAGCAATCTGCGTCTCATCCTGATCAAAACAATGGCAGATTGTCTCTATCTGCGACGTTTGAATAAAAGGTTCGTCTCCTTGTATGTTGATGACGATCGACTTACCCGCACCCACCTTCGTGAATGCTTCATAACAACGATCGGTACCACTCTTATGATGTTCGGAAGTCATCACCACCTTACCTCCAAAAGCCTCAACAGCATCGAAAATTCGTTGGTCGTCTGTTGCCACACATACCGTTGGCAATACTTTCGAAACCTGTTCATACACTCGCTGAATCATACTTTTACCACCTATCAACTGAAGGGGTTTGCCTGGAAATCGTGTAGAGGCATATCGAGCAGGAATAATTCCTATAAACTTATCGTAATTCATATTATTTATTCGATTCTATAGACAATGCAAAAATAAAAAAATCATTTGAGCAAATCCATACCCGTCCAATATTTATTGGTGGGTTCCATAAATTAATTTTCACTATCTTTGCAACATATTAGACCAATTAAGCATGATTCAATTACCATCTGATTTCATAGCGCAAATGACCTCTCTTCTGGGAGATCATGAATTTGATGAGTTTCAAAAAGCGATTGAGGGCGAACGCATCACAAGCATTCGCACCAACGAGCGCAAAGTAACAAGTGAAGTGAGTAATGCAACCATTGTCCCATGGTGCAGCAATGGTTTCTACCTTGACAATCGTCCGGTTTTCACCATGGACCCACTGTTTCACGCAGGCTGTTACTACGCACAAGAGGCCTCTTCCATGTTTGTGGAGCAGGCCGTTCGTCAGCATTGGAATGAGATGGATGAAGAGGAGCCGCTTTTTTTAGATCTCTGCGCCGCGCCAGGTGGTAAGTCTACCCTACTCGCATCCCTACTCAACGGCAAAGGATGGCTGGTGTGCAACGAGGTGATGAAATCCAGAATGGGCATATTAGATGAAAACATCACCAAATGGGGTGCGCCCAATGTGACAGTCACCAACAACGATCCAAAAGATTTCGGTCAGATGAACGGTCTATTCGATCTAATCCTTATCGATGCACCCTGCTCTGGCGAAGGAATGTTTCGCAAAGATGACAAAGCCATAGAAGATTGGTCTCTCGATAACGTACAACTATGCAGTGAACGCCAACGAAGAATCGTGGCAGACGTATTCCCCGCACTGAAAGAGGGCGGATTATTACTTTACAGCACATGCACCTACAATGCAGAAGAGGATGAAAAAAACGTTCAATGGATAGCTGAAAAATTAGGAGCTGAGATTCTTGAAATAAAAACAGAGGCTTATTGGAATGTGACCACCCAAGGGGCTGGCTATCATTTCTATCCACACAAAACAAAAGGAGAAGGATTTTTCCTATCCATCCTGAAAAAAAACACAAACGAGAGTCACACAAAGATAAAAGCTCCAAAACAGATTTCTCTTGCTTCTAAAGAGGTGACAAACACATGTTCCAATTGGTTAAAACACAAAGATGTGAAATTCCTACAGGAAGGAGACCGTATCATAGCAGTCCCTTCTCAATGGTTGGAGGTGGTTTTATTTTTCAAGCAAAAGCTACGTGTACTTCACAATGCTCTACCCATGGGCATTGTCAAGGGGAAAGACATCATACCCGACGAGGCACTCGCCCTCTCATGGGAACTTGATCAAACGAAGTTCCCAACCATAGAATGCACTTGGGAACAAGCCATTCAATATTTGAAAAAAGAAAACATACAGTTGGAAGATGCCCCCAAAGGCATTGTGTTGTTCTGCTTCAACGGCATTCCATTAGGATTCGGCAAGAACTTAGGCAACCGATGCAACAATCTATATCCATCGGAATGGCACATACGCATGAATGCTGAGAAAGAGAAGTATACTGCGGTGATAATGCGATGAATCGGTGCATAAGACATAGTCGCACATGACACACAGAAGGTGAGTATTCGAGCGATTGGCTTATGCAATAAGCCATTACAGGTGGATGGGTTGTAGATTCAATCTTTTGGCTTATGCAATAAGCCATTACAGGTGGATGGATTGTAGATTCAATCTTTTGGCTTATACAATAAGCCATTACGGATGAGGGGATAGTAGATAGTCTTCCACCACCAACGCCACACCATCCTCGTCGTTGGTCAAAGTAACAAGGTCTGCCACCGCCTTCACCTCAGGTTGCGCATTACACATGGCAACACCCAAACCCGCATATTCAATCATCGAACGATCATTGAATCCATCTCCGCAAGCAATCATCTGCTCCTTGGTCAGATTCAGATGTTTCAACAATTTACTCAACGAATAAGCCTTATCGATATGCTGTGGCATAATCTCCAAAAAGAAAGGTTCGGATCGATAGACATTCAGTCGGTCGCCTAACTTCTTCTTCAACCGTTCCTCCTCCTTCACCAAGAGTTCCGGTTCACCCACCATCAAACATTTCGTTACCGGCGAACGTAAAGTATCAACAAAATCATCCACCTTCACCACCTGCATTCTATTCAAGAAGGCTTCATATTCAATATACTTATTTTCAGGCGTTTCCGTTACAATCACATCATCCAGATAGGAAACGATGGAGACTCCCGCATATTTTGATTCATTATATAAAATTGGAACGATACCATCAGGCAAGACTTTCTCAAAGACCACCTCTTTCGTCTGATAATTAGTGATGACAGCGCCGTTGAACGACAACACATACCCGCCATACTTACTCAACTCCAACTCTTCCGCCACATGAACAATACCTGGCGACGGACGACCAGAAGCCAAAGCTATGACCACCCCTTTCTCCTGCGCACGTATAAGGGCATCCTTTGTACGAGGCGTAATCTCTTTTTTTGAATTGGTCAAAGTACCATCTATATCTAACACTAAAACCTTATAATCCATCATAATCAAAATAATTTCGTTATCAGTACATTACATTTTCTCCATCACACTCTCCATTGGGTCTTTTCCCTCCTCTGCCAAATGCGTCAGGTGACGTTGTAGGCGTTTCGTCATCGGCATAAACAACCACAGTGAAATCAAACCTGAGATGATGGCACATAAAATAGGCACCAACAAACTGACACCTTGGACCAACATATCCTTCGTCAAGACGATACCAAACCATTTTGCAACCTGTCGGAGTGTATTAAAGACCATCAATTTAGTAAGCATACGTACTGCAAAGCGTTGAATAGCCTGTTTAACAGCCATACCTGCGGCCGACTTAGCCAGACGCATCACCTGATGTTTTCCAATCATAATAGTGGAGATCAACAACAAAATCCATTCGGCAGATCCACTTAGATTCTTGTTATCCGATGAAAGATTCTTACACCCATAGAGGTACAACAACTTCTGCATAATAACAAAAACAAAGACCTGAAATTGAATGAAATCAAATGCGATTCCCAACCACATAAGCCAACCGCTCTGAGGAACTGCCGAGAGAGTAGAAAGCAGTGTAACGATTAGTGCATGTTTGCGCACCTCCGTTTTAGCCATCCGCTTCACCTCTTCCATTGGCAAAACAGACAGAGGACGTTCATTCAACACGAGTTCCAGTTCTTCGTCGGTCAGACGATTTTTCAGTTTCCTTCGCAAATAGCGATTCTTATCCACCTTGACAAAGGGAATGCAAAGAGCCCGTTTCATCGCAGAATCATAGGCAGCCATTGCAGTAGAGAATGCTTTCGAAAAAAACTTACTCATTGTTGAATCTTATCGTCCATTCAAAAAGAAAGCGGTTATGAACAAACCGCTTTCAGAATATCAATTCAAATGATTACAGAGACCACTCGTAACCATCTTTCGTATCTTTCACATTAAAGCCAAGTGCCGTCAATTCGTTACGAATCTTATCACTTGTCGCCCAATCTTTATTTGCTTTTGCTTGTTTACGAATTTCGAGCAACAGGTCAACTGCACCCTTGTATGCATCATTGTGACTATCCGAAGAACTCTCCAAACGCAAACCGAGGATATCTCCCAAATAGAGTTTGAACAGAGACTTCAGTTCTTCCAAATCAGCAGCAGAAAGCGTACCCTTACCATCTGTTACCGTATTGATAGCTTTAGCAGCATCAAAGAAATAAGAGATGACAATTGGCGTATTCAAATCATCATTCATAGCCTCTTCACATTTCTCACGCAAGCCAGCCACCTCTACAGTTGTGGTAGCAGCAGGTGTGACACGTTGTAAGCGGGCATACGCATCAATCAACTTGTTCAAACCTTTCTCAGAAGCTTGTAAAGCCTCGTTACTGAAATCCACCGTACTTCTATAATGAGCTTGAAGGATGAAGAAACGGATAACCATTGGAGAATAAGCCTGATCCAACGATGGATGATTACCAGTAAAGAACTCATCCAATGTAATGAAATTGCCCAATGACTTACCCATCTTCTTACCATTGATAGTAATCATATTGTTATGCAACCAATAGTGAACCGTCTCCTTACCAAGGGCAGCCGTAGACTGTGCGATTTCACATTCATGATGAGGGAATACCAAGTCCATTCCACCACCGTGGATATCAAACTCCTCGCCTAAATATTTAGTACCCATAGCAGAGCACTCCATGTGCCAACCAGGGAAACCATCGCTCCAAGGAGAAGGCCAACGCATGATATGTTCAGGTTGAGCTTTTTTCCACAAAGCAAAATCCAACGAACACTGTTTCTCCTCTTGTCCGTCCAATTCGCGAGTAGTAGCGAGAAGGTCTTCGATGTTTCTTCCCGACAACTTACCATAACGATGGTCTTTATTATACTTACGGACATCAAAATAAACGGAACCTTGACTCACGTAAGCATAACCCGCATCCAATATTTTCTGAACGAAGTTGATTTGTTCGATGATATGACCAGAAGCGTGAGGTTCGATGCTTGGAGGCAACACGTTCAAAGCATCCATTGCCTTATGATAGCGATTCAGATAATACTGAACTACCTCCATCGGTTCTTTCTGCTCCAAACGAGCTTTCTTAGCGATTTTATCCTCTCCCTCATCCGCATCATGTTCCAAATGACCTACATCCGTAATGTTGCGCACATAACGCACCTTATAACCAAGGTGAGTCAAATAACGGAACAACACATCAAATGTGATGGCAGGACGAGCATGTCCCAAATGTCCATCACCATAAACGGTTGGTCCGCACACATACATTCCGACATGAGGTGCATTCAACGGCACAAAAAGCTCTTTGCATCGGGTCAATGTATTATAAACTAACAATTTGTGTTCCATCTGAATTTTACTGAAATAATTTTTTTGCAAAAATAAAAAATAAAAAGACTACTTTATGCTCTTTGGCAGAAAAACAATAACATGAAGGAGAAATTTTTTGATGTCATTCATAGAAATTCAGGCCTACTCTTTTTTAATTCATGTCAGCAACTTTATGTCTAAAATCATTGCTAATAAATTGGTTTTAATTAAATTTGCACCCAAAATAACAATAAACACATTAAAATTAAAGAGATGAAAATTAAACTGACCTTATTAGCAGTTCTTCTTGCTGGCTCCTCAATTTTAGCAGGAACCCGTGTGGATATAGTAAATGCGAGATGCAAAACATTAAGTGAAGCTATGGCTGTGATGCATCAGCAAACGAACAAACCATTTGCAGCAGACGGACGTGGAGATAATGGCTTTGACAATTTAGGATTAGCGCTCTTCCTCTACAAGCAAATGGGAATTGATCTTCCTGAAGACATGATCAAATTGAGTGAGGTTGGAAAAAAAGTGACAAAAATAACCAAAATGTTACCTGGTGACATTGTGTTCTTCGCCAACCCTCAAAACAAGAAGGAGATTTATAGAATGGGTATTGTGCAGAGTGTATCTATCGACGGACTCTCATTCACACTCTTCTATGCAGACGAGAAAGATGGCATCGTACGTATCGCACATAGTTCAGAAGACGCATTCAACGGACGTTTCAAACAAGCCAATCGTATTGTTTCAGACTCTGAGTTGAACAGCATCCGCGCTGAGCACGAAAAGGATCTTGCCAACATAGAGAAGGCAAAAGCTAATCTCGTAAAAGCTCAAAACGCAGTTGTTGAAGCTGAAGAGAATTTGAAACAGATGGAAGAAACCTACGCAAAGAAAAACGAGGAGCCTATCATCGTCAAATAATCAACCGACCTATATGGCAGGCCAACGGAAAAAGAAAAAAGTAAGTGCACCAAGCGTCAAAGATCGTTTGGTAAGAGATAAACGCATGTCTATCACCCTAAACGAAAAAGAGTATAGGGTGATAGAGCGTTTTTTCAAAGAATACAAAATCAGAAACAAGTCGAAATTCTTACGAGACACCATCATCCGCACAGTTTGGCAAAAACTGGAAGAAAGTGCTCCTACCTTGTTTTCAGAAAATGAAATGCGATGACCGACGAATACTATATGAAGCAGGCATTAGCCGAGGCTCAGAAAGCCGAGAAAGTGGACGAGGTTCCCATCGGCGCAGTGATTGTCTGCAAAGATAAAATCATCGCACGAGCACACAATTTAACAGAAACACTCACTGACGTAACAGCACACGCAGAGATGCAAGCCATCACAATGGCCGCCAATCATCTTGGATCCAAATATCTGACAGACTGCACGCTCTATGTAACCGTAGAACCATGCACTATGTGTGCAGGTGCCATCGGATGGGCACAAATCAGTCGATTAGTCTATGGTGCGAAAGACACCAAAAAGGGTTTCTCCATCATCGCGCCCAATGCATTACATCCCAAATGCGTTGTAGAAAGCGGTGTCATGGAATCTGAATGCACAGATATCGTCAGTAACTTCTTCAAAAAGAAAAGAAACTAAATCTCCTACATATTCACATAAGGAAGGAAAGCATCCTCATAATGCTCCAAACTATCTACACTTCCAGTCTGATCAATCGTCATAGAGATGATGTCAAACCGTGTTTGCTTTGTTACATTAAACCGACGAATATAGGCATTCGCCGCATATACCAAATTTCGAATCTTTGTTTTATTCACACTTTCAACGGGCGACAACAACGTACCACTTTTCCTCGTTTTCACTTCTACAACCACTAGATACTTATCATTCTCAGCCACAATGTCAATCTCATACTTTCCACTGCGCCAATTACGATGTTTAATCACATAACCTTTCGATTGTAAATACTCGACAGATTTCTCCTCTCCTAACATGCCTAAATCATTATGAGCAGCCATAAATTTTTTCATTAAAACATTCAACAATAGATTTATCGAGGCAAATTTAATAAAAAAGAGAGGAAGTCTGATGAAACAAGAGAAAATTTCAGTTAAATTTGCAACCAATTAGTTTATTTGAAATGTTCACACCAAAGAAAAGTAAAGATCGCATCGTCACCTTCTTAGTGAAGGAAGAAAATACACTCTTCGATTTCGCATTCAAGAAAATGGGAAGTTTGAGCAAGACTGCCCTAAAAGGCTATTTAGCGAAAGGTCAGATTAGCGTCAACGACAAGGCAATCACCCAATATGATTATCAACTGAAAGTAGGCGATACGGTTAAAATCGACTTCACGAAAGGTACCGCCGGGTTGAAATGTGCAAAAATCTCCGTTATCTACGAAGACGATTACATCATTGTCATCAACAAAGCAGAAGGTTTGCTTTCGGTTGCCACGGAAAAGAACGAGAAAGAGACGGCGTTCCGCATCATCATGAATCATCTGAAGAAACAAAACAAAAACAATCGTCTCTACATCGTTCATCGATTAGACAGAGAAACCTCTGGTCTACTACTCTTCGCCAAACAAAAAGAGACTCAGATGATTCTACAGGAGAACTGGCAAAGAATCGTATCCGAAAAAAAATACTACGCATTGGTGGAAGGTATCTTAGAACAAAAAGAAGGAACCATTCACACCTGGCTAAATGAAGATGTAAAATCAAAGAAAGTATACTCATCCGACTTTGACAACGGAGGACAAGAATCCTTCACCGACTACAAAGTGGAGAAAGAGTATAAAAAAGGATATTCGCTTCTCTCCATCAACCTACGCACAGGCAGGAAGAATCAGATACGCGTACACATGCAATGTATTGGTCACCCAATAGCAGGCGATAAAAAATACGGAGGAAGCACCTCCCCGATTGGTCGCATCGGATTACATGCAGAAAAGTTAACTTTACGACACCCTATCACAGGACAAGTCATGACATTCGTGGCTCCACTTCCTGAAAAAATAACTAAATTCAGATAAAGCAGAAAGAGAAAGCAACGCATTGATTACTTTGCATTAATTGCAATATTTTAGTGAGTGAAAACATCTATTTTTGCTTTCGGCATAATAGATTTAAAGAAATTTAACTTAATTGTCCAAAAAAGTAGTATATTTGCGACAAATTTTAGAGTTCGGTATAAAAAATGGGACTATTACAAGAAAAGTTAGCCAAATACACAGAGCCTCAGAGAGTGAAGGCACTTGGTGTATATCCGTATTTTCGTGTGATTGAGAGTGATCAAGATACGGAAGTCACAATGAACGGAAGAAAGGTTCTAATGTTTGGTTCTAATAGTTACTTAGGACTAACCAATCACCCAAAGATAAAAGAAGCAGCCATAGAGGCCACCAAGAAATATGGTTCGGGATGTGCAGGTTCCAGATTTTTAAATGGAACATTGGATATCCACATTGAGTTGGAGAAGAAACTCGCAGAATT
Organism: Paludibacteraceae bacterium; assembly: GCA_017430235.1. GTDB lineage: Bacteria > Bacteroidota > Bacteroidia > Bacteroidales > Paludibacteraceae > UBA1181. Next base: position 14,527 of record JAFRNH010000107.1, read on the forward strand.
TGTTGGAAAAGAAGAAGCATTGATCTTCTCTGCTGGATTCAATGTAAACATGGGTGTTGTTTCCGACTTGACAAGTCGTGAAGATTATGTCATATTCGACGAATTAGATCACGCCTCCATTATGACAGGAAAGCAGTTGACTTACTCAAAAACACTGAAGTTCAAGCACAACGATATGGAGTCGTTGGAACAAAAGCTCAAGATGTGTGAGCCAGACAAAATCAAACTGATCGTTGTCGATGGCGTATTCAGCATGGAGGGTGATGTGACTAAGCTACCAGAGATTGTTGCACTTAGCAAGAAATACAATGCTAGCATATACGTTGACGAAGCTCACAGTTTGGGTGTTTTCGGAAGACAAGGACGAGGCATTTGCGATCACTTCGGTCTCACCAAAGATGTAGACCTAATCATGGGTACATTCAGCAAGTCACTCGCATCCATTGGAGGATTCATCGCAGCAGACTCAAGCATCATCAACTGGTTGAGACACTCTGCTCGCCCATACATTTTCAGTGCCAGCATCACTCCTGCCGCTACGGCATCTGTTCTTGCCGCATTGGAAATCATGAAGAATGAACCTGAAAGAATGGAACACTTGTGGAAAATCACCCACATCGCATTAGACGGATTCAGAAGCATGGGATTTGAAATCGGACACACAGAGACTCCAATCATTCCTCTCTTTATCCGCGACAATGAAAAGACATTCTTATTCACCAAACTATTGTTCGACGAAGGCGTTTTCGTCAACCCTGTTGTAAGTCCTGCCGTACCATCCAACGACACTTTGGTTCGTTTCTCACTTATGGCAACTCACACAGAAGAACAAGTACAAATCGCTTTGGAAAAGATCGGAAAAGTAGGCAAACAATTAGGCCTCATATAAAACGAAGGTCAATCAGAAATAACAGGAGGGTGTATCAAACGAATATTTGATACACTCTTTTTTTTGCATCAGCCACAGCTATCAAAAAAAACACCCATCAACATTATTTATAGAACCTACCATTTGAAAATATCGTTATGAATAACTAAATTTGTACTATAATATGATTACGATAGAATGAGCGATTTACTAATACAACCATTAGCTGAAAGAGTTCGTCCTAAAACACTGGACGAATATGTCGGGCAAAAACATTTGGTCGGTGAAAACGCCATTCTACGTAAGATGATTGAATCAGGACGCATCTCATCCTTTATTCTTTGGGGACCTCCCGGCGTAGGGAAAACCACTTTGGCAGGTATTATCGCAAAGAAATTGGAACGTTCATTTTTCACACTCAGCGCCATCAGCTCTGGTGTAAAAGATGTCAGAGAGATTATAGACAAAGCTAAGAGTGCACGATTATTCAATCCGGAACCACCCATATTATTTATTGATGAGATTCATCGATTTTCAAAAGCACAACAAGACTCTCTGTTAGGGGCTGTAGAACAAGGCATTGTCATTCTAATCGGAGCCACCACAGAGAATCCCTCTTTTGAAGTCATCACTCCCCTTTTATCCCGTTGTCAAGTCTACGTACTAAAACATCAGGAAGATGCCGATCTGTTGGAACTGGCACAAAGAGTGATTCAAGAGGATAAAATCCTAAAAGAGAAAAAGATCTTTTTGGACGAGACCGAATCTCTTCTCAGATTTGCTGGTGGAGATGCCAGAAAACTACTGAACATCATTGAACTGGTTGTCAATGCAGAAGAAAACAGCGACGAGATACATTTCACAAATGACAAAGTAACAGAACGGTTACAGGAGAATCCCAACGCCTACGACAAGAACGGAGAGATGCATTATGACATCATCTCTGCTTTCATCAAATCCATACGAGGAAGCGATCCCGACGGCGCCATCTATTGGCTGGCTCGCATGGTAGACGGAGGAGAAGATCCGAAATTCATTGCCCGCAGATTGGTAATATCTGCTGCAGAAGACATTGGATTGGCCAATCCAAATGCACTGTTACTCGCCAACGCTTGTTTCGATGCCATTCACAAAATTGGATGGCCCGAAGGACGAATTGTTTTAGCAGAGACAACGGTCTATTTGGCAACAAGTCCGAAAAGCAACTCCGCATACCTATCCATCGACTATGCATTAGGTAAGGTGAAAGAGACGGGCAACCTACCCGTACCCCTACATCTGCGCAATGCACCAACCAAACTGATGGAGAAGTTGGATTATGGGAAAGGATATAAATACTCTCACGACTATCCAGGACACTTCGTCAAACAAGAATTCCTGCCAGAGAAGTTATCCAAAACACAATTCTGGATACCACAAGACAACCCTGCGGAAAACAAATTAACAGAACGAATGAAAAGTTTATGGGGTTCCCATAAAAATTATTAATAAGTAATCAACGTTTAAGAATATGAATAAAAAACTTTTGAGCATAATTGCATTCATCTGCATATTACCCATCTCTTCTCATGCAGGAAGTGTCAATGATTCGACAGACAACCGTCTTGAAGAGATTTCTAGAAACCTCGATTTATTCAACCTACTATTCAAAGAGCTTGATTCTTACTATGTGGACACCATCGACTCGAAGAAAGTGTTGAAAACAGGTATCGATGCCATGATGAGCAAATTAGACCCTTACACCGTATACATTCCTGAAGAGGAGGAAGAAGACTTCAACTTTATGATCACAGGAGAATATGCGGGTGTCGGCGCTTCTATAGGAAAGATAGGAGACTATATCTGCTTCACAGAAATCTATGAAGGTACACCTTCTTATAAAAACGGAATAAAGGCAGGCGATAGGATCATCGAAATCGCAGGTAAAAATGCTTCTAAAATGAGTGTAAGTGATGTAAGTGAGCTCTTGAGAGGAGAAAAAAACACCAATTTCAAATTGGTATTGCAAAATCCCATTACAGGAAAGCAAAGAAAACTAACCGTCACAAGAGAAAAAATAACGCTTCCGACCATCGAATACTGCGACACTTTAGAGAAGGGAATCGGATACATCCGTTTCTCTAGCTTTACAGAGAAATCGGCAGAGCTATTCAAAAATGCATTCCTCGATTTGAAAGAGAATAAAAAAATTGAATCGTTGATTATCGACCTACGAAACAACCCTGGAGGATTGCTTGATCAAGTAACTGAAATAGTCAATTATTTCATTGAAAATCAATCCGTCATTGTCTACACAAAGAGCAAAGTGAAAGCATTAGACGAAACATACAAAGCAACTAAAAATCCTATCGACAACAAAATACCTATTGTTGTCCTTGTCAATAACAATTCGGCATCCGCCTCTGAAGTATTCTCTGGTGCCATGCAAGACCTGGACCGTGCTGTGATTGTAGGAGAAAGGACATACGGCAAAGGATTGGTTCAGTCTTCACGTCCACTGCCATTTGGCGGAACTCTGAAAGTAACCATTTCAAAATATTACATACCAAGCGGTCGATGTGTTCAAGCTATCAACTATGCAGAAAGAAACGAAGATGGTTCCGTCAAACGTATCCCTGACAGTCTGACCACCGAATTCAAAACCAAAAACGGAAGAATCGTTCGTGACGGAGGAGGCATATTGCCTGACGTAAAAATGGAGAGAAAAGAACTATCCACCATCAGCTATCGTTTATACAAAGAGAACATCATTTTCAACTATGCTGTAGACTACATCGCCAGCCATAGCAAAATCGACAATCCTAAAGAATTCCAATACACAGAATACGATCAATTCAAAGAGTATGCAAAAAAACAAAATTTCAGTTACAAACTGAAGATGGAGGAATACATTAGCGCACTGAAAGATATTGCCAAGGAAGAGGGGTATCTAGAACATTCACAGAACGAGTTTGATGCTCTTGAGAAGAAACTTTC
>JAFRNH010000108.1 GCA_017430235.1 Paludibacteraceae bacterium
ATTTATTCCGACTCGTTAGAAGGGCCGTATTATAATTGGAATAATTGGGACGCTTATATTAATGCGAATTATTATTACGTGGAGAATGAGCGGCTCTATTTTTCGCTGAGGGGAACTCAATCGGCTGTGGTCTATTCCCCCAATTATGGTATCCGCAAACGAGACCTGTCGTTGCAGAAGAATACGAATCCTCCGATTTGGAAGGATGAACTTGGTAATGTTATTGATTTATCGAACCTCCGTCCCACAAACTATTGCGGCAAATATTTGCAGCTGACGATTGAAGGTATCAACCCTCGGCATTTGAGTGTTTCTTATGAATGGAAGGGTTATAAACGTAAGATGGAGTATAGGTGGAAAAAAGACAAAGATGGTTCGGAAAAGTTATTTTGGAGGATGCCTGCGGCTGCGTATGGTAATCTGGAGTTGGAGTATGCGGTCTGGACGCATGACACTTTGCTGACCCTTCCGCAAAAGACGCAAATCAGGTATGTGAAACAAGATGGCTCTCCTTGGGGGAACGATTTTGACTCGATGGGATCGTGCCTCTATTATGTGCCGAGGGGAGAAACCTGTGAATCCTTGATGAAGTCGGGGAAGAAAATTAAGTGTTGGAAATTTGGGGATACGATACCTCGGCGGTATTTGAAACGGTTGGCCTTGGGCGCTTTGTATAAGAATGGAGAGTGTGGATCTATGGGTGGCAAAATCAACTACCTTTTGGATTGGAAAGACAATCGGAATTATCTCTATAATAGTGGACTATATACTTTGCACTTAGAAGATTTGATTCCTAAAAACCCTTTTGTGCAGATTCCTCCCAACCATCCTAGGGAGGTGTGGATGTTGGATATACGTCAACTCGCTGATAATTGTTTTTGTCTTTGTAGGACTTGGCTCCCCATGCACTTTTACGTAGGCAGGTGATGTGGGATTATAAAAATAGTAGAAATAATCAATCGTATGGTAAAAAAACTTCTTCTTATTATCGGACTCTTTTCCCTCTTCACATGGAATGTTGAGGCTCGGAAGCAAAGTTTATTCAGGGTGGAAAATGATACCATCCTGCATATTTGCTCGAACCTCTCGGATATGGACTGTTTGGATTTTTATGTGAGTGATGATAATTCTGATTATTTCACTTATCCTTTTTGGCGCATTAAGAACATAGTGATAGACGAAGGGGTTGACTCTGTTTATTTTGGGTTGTATCTTATATCGGCAAAGAGGTTGAGTATTCCGTCTTCGTTGAAAGACTTGTATCTTGAGGAAGTGCCTCCCGGATTGGAAGAGGTGCGGTTGAGTGCCAAGAATCCCAACTATCGATGGGAGAATGGTGCATTGTATAATCGAGATAAGACCCTGCTCTATTTTATGCTTCCATGTGCGGAGGATTCGGTTTTGCAATTCCCTGAAACGGTGGAAGTGGTATGGACCATCCCTAAACGCTATTACCCGAAAGACACGCTTTACTTGAAAGACCTTCCATCGAGACATTGGGAAGGATATTTGGAACGTTATCCAATAAATATTCATTTCTCGAAAGTCATCATTCCTGAGCGTTGTAAGCCGATTTCTGGTTATATCGATTGTGACACATTGATTATTCATTCAGCTTATTCCCTGGAGGGGTATTTGAATGACCATGTGATGTCGAGGCTCTCCTATCTGTATTGTCTTTCCGATTCTGCAGTGGCTCATATTTTGATGGAGGATTTATGGGATAGTATCAAATGGAATTATAGAAGAGCTATTGATAGACGAAAGATCCATTGTCCCAATTATGATATACGCAAGCGGGATACGAGCTGGATGCGGGATAGCTATCGCTTGACTTGCGTCATGGGGAACGGTGACACATTGGTGGGAGTTGATACGATTTCTTCGGAAAGAAATATTCAGTCGGTGAAGATAGAGGGGATAGCGGACGAAAATGTGAGATTCTGCGAGCAGGATGGTCGCTATCGCTTCTATGTCGCCACGTATGACACGTTGTATCGCCTGCCATTGGAGGTCTTTGTGAAACCAAAGGAGCGGAAGCCTAAACCGAAATGCAGTGATTTTGGTGAGGTGCGTGATTCCCTCTTCATCATTCGTGAGGGAGTGGATTCTTTGCCCTATTTGAGCGACAGGCCATCTTCCTTCCGGAAGGTGATCATTCCGAAGTCAATGCGTTATATGGAAGGAGGTATCACCTGTGATAGCGTATTTATCTATTCCGACTCGTTACATGGAGCGTGTTATGACTTATGGAACTGCATCGATGCGGATTATTATTACGTGGAGAACGAACAACTCTACTTGTCGCTAAAATGTAGTTTTATGGGGAAAAATCGATCGGCTGAAGTCTATTCCCCCAATGCGGATATCCGCAAACGAGACCTGTCGTTGCAGAAGAATACGAATCCTCCGGTTTGGAGGGATGAGCAAGATAATGTTATTGATTTATCGAACCTACGTCACACAAACTTTTGGCAATATTTGCAGCTGACGATTGAAGGCATCGAGCCTGGGAATTTGTGGGTATTTTATGAATGGAAGGACCGTAAATATATGATGAAGTATAGCTGGGAAAGAGACAAAGATGGTTCAGAAAAGTGTTTATGGTGGGTGCCTGCTTCGCATGGCGATTTGGAGTTGGAGTATGCGGTTCGGACGTATGACACCTTGTTGACCCTCCCACAAAAGACGCAAGTCAGGATTGTGAAGCAGAATGGCTCTCCTTGGGAGGGCGATTTTAACCCGACATCGTGCCTCTATTATGTGCCGAAAGGAGAAACCTGTGAATCCTTGATGAAGTCGGGGAAGAAAATCATGTATTGGAAATCTGGGGATACGATACCTCGGCGATATTTGAAACGGTTGGCTTTGGGCCTTTTGTATAAGAATGGAGAGTGTGAACCTATGGAAGGTAGAATCAGCTACCGTTTGGATTGGAAAGACAATCGAAATTATCTCTATACTATATCTTTTGATGGATTAGAAACCGCCTTCTTGCAGATTCCTCCTAACCATCCCAAGGAGGTGTGGATGTTGGATATAGGTCAATTGGATATGAATCCACGTCATGTTGAGTGGATTAAAAGGATTTGGTCCCCCATACACTTTTACGTAGGCAGGTGATGTGGGATTATAAAAATAGTAGAAATGATTAATCGTATGGCAAAAAAACTTCTTCTTTTTATCGGTCTGCTTTCCCTCTTCGTATGGAATGTTGAGGCTCGGACGCGGAATTTACTTAGGTTGGAGAATGATACTATTCTGCATATCTGCTCGAACTTCTCGGAGATGGATAGTTGGACCTTCGGTAGTATAAGTGATTATGATTCCCTTGAATATTTTAATTCCCCCTATTGTCGCATTAAGAACATAGTGATAGATGAGGGGGTTGACTCTGTTCACTTTGGGTGGTTGTATCTTATTTCGGCAAAGAGGTTGAGTATTCCTTCTTCGTTGAAATACCTTTATTTCTATTCCGAAGTGCCTCCTGGCTTGGAAGAGGTACGGTTGAGTGCCAAGAATCCCAATTATCGATGGGAGAATGGCACATTGTACAATCGAGATAAGACCCAGCTCTATTTTATACTGCCAAGTGCGGTGGATTCAGTGTTGCAAATTCCTGAAACGGTTGAACAGGTATGGATCATTCCTGATCGCTATTACCCGAAAGATCTCTCCTTTAGAAATTGGGAAGGATATCCGGAGCGTTCTCCGGAACACATTCATTACTCGAAAATTGTCTTCCCCAAGCATTGTAAGAGATATCCAGAATATCTTCCACCTTGCGATTCATTAATCATCCTATCGGAACATTGCCCGGAATTCTTGACTAGATATGTTATGTCGAAGTTCTCCTATCTGTATTGCCTCTCCGATTCTGCTGTAGCGTATATTTTGCAGGAGAATTTGTGGGATGGTATCAAATGGGGAAGAGGTAGTGGAAGTATTGATAGAGGAAAGATCCATTGCCCCAATTTTGATGTACGTAAGCGGGATACGAGTTGGATGCGGGAAAGTTATCGCCTGACTTGTGTCATGGAGAATGGTGACACATTGGTGGGAATTGATACGGTTTCTTCGGGAAGGAGTATTGAGTCGGTGAAGATAGAGGGTATAGCGGACGAGAATGTGCGATTCAACGAGCGGGATGATCACTATCGCTTCTATGTCGCCACGTATGACACGTTGTATCAATTGCCGTTGGAGGTCTTTGTGAAACCAAAGGAGCGGAAGCCTAAACCGAAATGGAGTGATTTCGGCGAGGTGCGTGATTCTGTGTTCACTATTCGTGAAGGGGTGGATTCCTTGCCCTATTTGAGTGACAGACCATCTTCCTTTCGAAAGGTAATCCTCCCGAAGTCAATGCATTATATAGGAACTCACATCACTTGTGATAGCGTGTTTATCTATTCCGACTCGTTAACCTGTTATTATCTTATCGATGCGCATTATTATTACGTGGAGAATGAACAACTCTATTTGTCGTTTAAGCGTGAGTTTATGGAGTGGGATCGATCGGCCGTGGTCTATTGCCCCAATGCGGATATCCGTAAGCGTGATATGACATTGCAGAACATGAATAAACCTGTTTGGAGGAACGAGAAGGGCAATGTGATAAAGGATTTGACGTACCATCCCAAGGCGTCCCGTTCTTATTTGCAGGTAGAATTGGAGGGAATGAATTACCAGGATTTTTATGTGTTAGATTGTAATAGGAACCGTTTTTTGAGAAGAGTTTTCATTCGTTTTGTATTTATAAATGATGGTAAAACTGACGAATTGGAGTATGCGGTTTGGACCTATGACACGTTGTTGACTCTCCGGCAAAAGGACACACTTAAATTGGTGAAGCGGGATGGAACGCCTTGGACGGGAGGGTACGATTGGAAAGAGTGTGTGCTATATTATGTTCCGAAGGGCACAACAAGTCGTTCATTGTTAGACTCAAAGGACTCTATCCTGATGTGGAGGTCGGGTGATACGATTCCTCGTCGGTATGCAAATCGTTTGGCCGCCGGATTAATACTCACAAATGGGGAGTTTGATTATTCGTCTTTCACCACATGGTATTCTGTGTTCTGCCTGGACAAACGGAATTATTTCAGGGAAGTCAGGGAAGATGAAATTAGAGACGTTAATAACAGTTGGCTCTGGAAAATTCCGAGGCAGTACAAGGAATTCTGGTTGATAGGAGCTAGGGAATTTGGGCAAGATCATGGTCATAGTAGATATCCTCCTATGCATTTTTACGTTGGCAGATAGGGATGTCATTCCCATTGTTGTCGTATTATGTAGATTGGTCAATACCCCCAAATATTCTATATTTGTGATAAAGTATAATTCGTTATCGTATCGTTATGAGGGAAAAACTTTTTTATCTTTTCGTTGTAATTTCATCTCTTTCCTTCGGATCTATTGAGGCCAAACAGAAAAATTTATTCCGTTTGGAGAATGATACCATCCTGCATGTCTGTTCCAACCTCTCGGAGATGGACTGTTGGACCTTCTATGAGAGTGATGAAAGTAATAGTCCTTCTGATTATTTTACTACTTATCCCTATTGGCGCATTAAGAATATAGTGATAGATGAAGGGGTTGACTCTGTTTACTTTAGGTTGTATCTTATTTCGGCAAAGAGGCTGAGTATTCCTTCTTCGTTGAAATACCTCTATTTCTTACCTGAAGTGCCTCCCGGCTTGGAAGAAGTACGGATGAGTACCAAGAATTCCTACCTGCGATGGGAGAATGGCACGTTGTACAGTTGCGATAAGACCCAGCTCTATTTTATGCTGCCAAGTGCGGTGGATTCAGTGTTATACATCCCTGAAACGGTGGAACAGGTATGGACCATCCCTAGTTGCTATTACCCGAAAGATACGCTTTACTTGAAAGACCTTCCCTATAGGCATTGGGAAGGATATCTGGAACGATATCCGAAAGGCATTCATTACTCGAAAATTGTTTTTCCAAGGCATTGTAAGAGATATCCGGAGGGGCTTTCTATTTATTATTCCGATTCATTAATCATTCTATCAGATTCTGCCTTGGCGCATAGTATGATGGAGAATTTGTGGGGAGATATCGGATGGAAATGGAATTTCAATGAAGAAGACAAGTTTCGTTGCCCTAATTATACGTTCCATTGTCCTGGTTATGATGTTGTACATTGCCCCAGTTATGATGTGCGTAAGCGGGATACAAGTTGGATGCGGGAGAGCTATCGCCTGACTTGCGTCACGGAGGATGGTGACACGTTGGTGGGAGTTGATACGATCCCTTCGGGAAGTCGTATCCTGTCGGTGAGGATAGAGGGTATAGCGGATGAGAATGTACGGTTTCGCAGGTTTAATGATACCTATAGCTTCTATGTCACCACATATGATACGTTGTATCGACTGCCGTTGGAGGTTTTTGTGAAACCAGAGGAACAAAAGCCTGGACCGAAATGGAGTGATTTTGGCGAGGTGCGGGATTCCGTGTTTACCATTCGTGAGGGGATAGATTCTTTGCCCTATTTGAGCGATAGGCCATCTTCCTTCCGGAAGGTGATTATCCCGAAGTCAATGCGTTATATGGAAGGAGGTATCACCTGTGATAGTGTATTTATCTATTCCGACTCGTTAGATGGAACGGATTTTGTCGATGCGGGTTATTATTACGTGGAGAATGAGCAGCTCTATTTGGCATTTAGACGTATGTATGGTCCGGCTGTCTATTCACCTAATGCGGATATCCGTAAGCGTGATATGTCGTTGCAACAGAACACAAATAAACCTGTTTGGAAGGACATGAATGGTAACGTATTAAAGGATTTGACATACCGCCCTATGCGGTCTGGTAATACTTTTTTGCGGTTGGAAATAGAGGGAATGGATTCCCGGGACTTATGTGTGTTCGTATATGATTGTGGTAGTAAACGTTATTTCCCCAGAATTAATATAGATGGACGATTTTCGCCTTTATTAAGAGAAGGTAAAACTGCCGAGCTGGCATATGCTGTTTGGACTTATGACACGATGTTGTTTCTCCAACAAAAGGATACGATCAGACCTGTAAACCGTGACGGAACACCTTGGACGCGATGGTCCGGTTGGAAGGAGAGTGTACTATATTATGTTCATGAGGGTGTAACAAGGCATTCATTGTTAGACTCAAAGGACTCTATCCTGATGTGGAGGTCTGGCGATACGATTCCTCGTCGGTATGCAAATCGTTTGGCGTTTGGATTCATACTAGAAAACGGGGAGTATGAACCTTCGGGTTATATAAAGTGTGACATGTTATACTTGAACAAACGGAATTATTTTGGGGAAGGGATTTTGATTAGAGACAGTAGTGAAAGTGGAATCTGGGAAATTCCGAGACAGTACAAGGAGTTCTGGTTGGTAGGGATTACGGAATTTTTCCCTGATTGTATTCCAAGAAGATATCCTCCTATGCATTTCTACGTAGGCAGATAGGGATTCATTCCCATTGTTGATGATCATGTTGATTGGACAATACCCCAAAATATTCTATATTTGTGATAAAGTATAATTCGTTATCGTATCGTTATGAGGGAAAAACTTCTTTGCTTTTTCAGTGTTATATTCTTGCTCTCCTTTGGGTCTGCCGAGGCCAAACAGAAGCATCCTTTTAGGGTGGAGAATGATACCATCCTGCATATCTGTTCGAACCTCTCGGAAGTGTCTTACTTTCCTATTTTTTATGGCTCTTGTGTATTTCCTCCATGTGATACAATTGGTTTAGTACGTGAATATTTTCCAAACGAAGATGATCGTTTTGTTTATTATGGCTATTCAACTGTAATAATAGACGAAGGGGTGGACTCTTTAGTCTTCAGATTACCTATTGATACGATAAAATTATTACAGATACCTTCTTCACTGAAACATCTCTCTTTCTATTGGGAATCTCCTGTGATAGAAAAGATTCAGATGAGTTCCCAAAATCCCTACTTGAGATGGGAGGATGGCACAATGTACAATCGGGATAAGACCCGTCTTTATTTTACGCTACCCAATGCGGGGGATTCGGTGTTGCAAATCCCCGAAACGGTGACTCAGGTGTGGAGTATTCCATATCGTCATTATTCAAAAATCGTTTTCCCCAAGCATTGCGAAATGTATCCAGCGTTTCCCCCGTTTTGCGATACATTGATTATCCAGTCGAAGCATTGTCCGGATTGGGATTGGTTCGCCAAGGCTGCAGGTTCCGTTTCCTCCTACCTGTATTGGCCTTCCGATTCTGCTGTTGCACGCATTTTTATGGAGACTGTGTGGAGCCGTCTCGAATGGGATCCTGAAATAGATGTCAATAAAGGTAGAGATAGGTTTCATTGCCCCAATTTTGATGTGCGTAAGCGGGATACGAGTTGGATGCGGGAGAGCTATCGCATGACTTGTGTTCTGGATAATGGTGACACGTTAGTGGGGGCCGATTCCATCCCTTCGGGAAGGTACATTGAGTCGGCGAAAATAGAGGGAATAGCGGATGAGAATGTATATTTCAGAAATCAAGATCAAGATGGGAAAGATGTTTATCGGTTCTATGTTGCCACGTATGACACATTGTATCGCCTGCCGTTGGAAGTGTTTGTAAAGCCAGAGGAAAAGGAGCCAGAACAGAAATGGAGTGATTTCGGTGAGGTGAAAGACTCCGTGCTCATCATTCGCGAGGATGTGGATTCCTTAGATTTGTATGCTTCTTTTCGTAAAGTGATTATTCCGAAGCGTACACATTATTTGGAAGGCTCCATCAAATGTGATAGTGCATATCTCTATTGCGATTCGTTAAAGAGTTATTATAATGATGATGTGTGTGATCGAATTGATGCGCGTTATTATTACGTGGAGAATGAAGAACTCTATTTGTCGATTAAGCGTTGGCTTATGGAGAAAAAACAATCTGCTGTGGCTTATTGCCCTCATGCGGATGTGCGTAAACGCAATATGGCGTTGCAACAGAACACGAATAAACCTGTTTGGAGGGACAGCGAAGGTAATATAAAGAATTTGACCTATCGTCCTTGGGGAATCATGACCGGATTGCAGTTGGAAATAGAAGGGCTGGATTCGCAGGATTTATATGTGCTTGATTGTCGAAGGAAACGTTTCTTACAAAAAAGCAACGGATATTTTGGATTTATAAATGATGGTAAAACCGCTGAGTTGGAGTATGCGGTTTGGAGCTATGACACGCTGTTGCCTCTCCAGCAAAAAGATACGGTCAGGTTTGTGAAGCGCGACGGAACACCTTGGGGAAAAGGATACGACATAAAAGAGTGTGTGCTCTATTATGTCCCTAAGGGTATGACCAGGCATACCTTGTTAGAATCGAAGGATTCTATCCTGATGTGGAGGTCGGGCGATACGATTCCTCGTCGGTATGCAAATCGTTTGGCATTCGGAATGTTACTTACAAACGGGGATTGCAATCCTTCGGGTGCAATGGAGTATGATGTCTTATATCTGGACAAGCGGAACCAATATTTGAGGAATGGTTATTTGGAAGGAAATCAGCAGCTTTGGAAAATCCCTAGGCAATATAAGAAAATCTGGTTGTATCATATTAAGGAATATCGCCCTGATTGTCTAGCCCGGGCATATAATCCAATGCATTTTTATATAAAACGATGAATTTATAGAACTCACCATTATAAGAACATCGAAATTATTTTTTAAATTTGTATTTTTAAACTGAAAGATGAAGAGGTTATTTATATTCATTCTGTTATCTGCCCTTGTAATGGGAGCGAATGCCAAGAAAACTACCGTTTTTGGCAAGGAGCCTTCATACGCTGGCAAGACGATCCGATTGAACTGCTACATGGATGAGGTGGTTGGAATGCAACGCACCTTAGATTCATGTGTGGTGGACACATCGGGTGCCTTTTCTTTTAATGTGGATGTTGCCTCTCCGCTTCAGGTTTTTATTCCTAGCGAAACCTACAATGGTTTTCTGTTCTTGGAACCAGGAAAGAAGTATGAGGTGACGATACCGCCTTTTGCAGAGCGTACATTGGCACAGAAACTGGATCCCTATTTCAAACCATCTGATATTCTGGTGCAGATAGCAGGCTTGAAACAAGGTGATTTTAACTACAAACTGATGGAGTTTGAGGATGCGTTCGACTTCTACTCCATGAAACATATTATGTATGGCGGTACGGTGGATTCTCTTATGAATTCCATTGATCAGATGAAGGAAATCTTCAATGATTTGTATGCGGATCAGTTTTTAGGTCGATACATGGAGTATCGTTTTCTCCTTTTGTTGAACTCCTCTTCACAAGTATACCAAGACAGTTTGATTTTACGTCTGAATGAGTTGGGAACTGATGAGCGTAATCCTGCATTCTGGGATGTGTTCAATAATCTGTTCGACAATTTTATTCCTCAAACGCAGTATGACAGAGAACAGTATTTGTCATTCCAGCGTGTCATAGAGGAGGGAAATGCAAAGATGTACTTTATGCTGATTGCCAATCGCTACGGAATCAGAGACCAATCGTTAAAGGAGTTGGTGGCCATCAAGTGGTTGTACGACCTAATCAATCAGAGTCAGTTTGACCAGTTTAAGGTGATGGATCTTCTCCAAAAGATCGGTGCTGGTATTGCTTCCCAACAAAACAGAGATCTGCTGACGTATATTCTGAATCACACATCCATCAATATCATTGGTGCCCCTGCTCCTAATTTTGTGATGAAAACAATTGAAGGAAAAAAGAAAAAACTCTCGGATTTTAAAGGGAAATATATATATTTGAATTTTGAAAACTCAGTGATAGATCAAACGCAGAAGGATTTGGATGTTCTCCTTCGGTTCCAAAACGATTATAAAGGTGATCTTTTGGTTGTAAATGTAGGTATGTATGATCTCCCTGAGTCAGTAAAGAAACTGTCACAGCGCTATTCTGGAAAAATGCAGTTTATGTTAGCAGACAATTCGGATGAGGTGAAAGAATTGTACAAAATTAAAAGTATTCCATCGTTCTTTTTGATTGATAAGGATGGTAATTTCCTTATTACAAAAGGGGCGGAGCCTACGGATGAATTAAGAATGTTGTTACAGAGGATTTTGAAATCACGGTAAATTTTTGATTATGTACGGAGTTCACGATATAGATTTGGAGACTTCTTTCAGGGCGGCTTTGAAAGAACTCATGTTAGACGAGGTCCTCATGGAGGATCTACCTCGCGTATACCTCCCTTTGGCTAATCTTATCCATACGGGACTAAATACGGAGGAGAAAACACAGGTCATCGGTATAAATGGTGCGCAGGGTGCTGGAAAGACCACTTTCAGTCATTTACTCCGTGTTGTTTTGGAAAAACAATTCGGAATGAGGGTTGTCTCTCTTAGTATCGACGATTTTTATTTATCGCGTGCCGAGCGGGAACAATTGGCAAAGGATGTTCACCCACTCTTAATCACGAGGGGTGTGCCTGGCACTCATAATGTTCGTTTGTGCGAAAAGGTGATCAACTCCTTGTCGCAAGCAACGCCGAAAACGGAAACCATTATTCCTCGATTCAATAAAGCCACAGACGATCCTTTCCCAGAATCTCAATGGGACACGTTTGTAGGTCGACCTAATGTCATCCTCTTCGATGGATGGTTTATGGGAGCTGTTGAACAAAAGGAGACAGAGTTGCTCTCTCCTATCAACGACCTCGAGAAAAATGAAGACCCTTACTGCGTTTGGCGTCGTTATGTGAACAGTCAACTGAAGGATAATTACCATTCCCTATTCGATAAGATCGATATTTTGGTTATGTTGAAGATCTCCTCTTTTGACAAGGTCTACGAGTGGCGTTCCTTGCAAGAGTCTAAATTGCGAATCAAAACGAAAGGACAGAAGAATCTTCGCGTGATGTCTGATGAAGAGTTGCGCCGTTTTATCTCCCATTATGAGCGACTGACTCGCTATATGCTGAGAGAGATGCCTAAACGTGCGGATATGCTCTTTAACGTTAGTTCTGACCACCGTATTTGTTTATAATTATATTTGGGGGGCGATATTGAACGGATGAATCTGACAAAAAAAATCATGAATTTCTTGGCAACGTTTTTGGGTCTGAAAAAACGTTGGGCGGATCTTTCTGTGTCTACCGAATCTTCGTCAGCATCGCTTTGTTATGCCATCACGGTTTGTAATGAGGCGGATGAACTGCGTAAGCTGCTCACCCTTCTCTCTCAGTATAAGCAACAGCATGATACTATTCTCGTTCAAAAGGATCAAAACCATGTCTCTTCTGAGGTGCTTGCACTCTTAGATGAGTTTTCTGATTTGGTAGACCATCAGACACTTTTCCCTTTGAATGACGATTTCGCAACATTTAAAAACAATCTGTTGAAAAACACTTCCTCTGATTATATCTTCCAGTTGGATGCGGATGAACTACCATCCCCTTACTTGTTGGAACACATTCATTCAATCATTGCTCAGAATCCTCAGATTGAGGCTTTCCGTCTGCCAAGGGTCAACTTGATTCGACAAGAGAATCAGACGTTACCAGTATGGGATGATATGGATGGAATAGACCCTTCAGAGTATTATCATTTCCCTGATTATCAGTTCCGTATTTTTAAGAATTTACCTTCTATTCATTGGCATAAGAGAGTCCATGAAGTAATCATAGGCTATAAAACCTATACGTTACTTCCTAAAGAAGCCAAATATGCTATTTTGCATGCTAAATATCAGTCTAAACAGGAGAAACAGTTGCGATATTACAGTGAACTAAAGAAGAAATCCTAACCTCTCCATTTTTTCTTAAAAGCCTCTTTCTTTTTGCGTTGCTGGCGGTCTTCATCCCGATAGGCAAACACCAGTTTTTTGCACTCTTCTTCGTCCCATCCGCGCTCTTTCGCGTAGGCACGAGCTATTGTTTCAAAAAAATCATCATTTCCCCACATCCTGGCAAAATTCTTACATCCCGTCTTCATATCCACCTCGCAAAACTTCATGCGATTGATGTCGATAAGAGAGAAATCGTACGTGCCATCTTCTCTCTTTTCATAGAGGATGTTTCCTGGTGAATAGTCGATGTGCAACACCTTCTTCTCATGTAGATGTGCTGTGTATTGGGCAAAGGCAATCGCCAAATCCTTCGTCTCTTCAAAAGGGTGGCCAGGCAGACCGAAGAGTCGAAGATTTCCCTCCATGGGGGTGTGCAGACTGATGAAATAGGAGTGAGAGAGAAGTCCATGTTTCTTCTCCTCCATATAGGCTACGGGAGTGGGTGTTTGTATACCCATCGACAACAAACGCAATGCATACTCGTAGGCTCTCTTCGCCTTTGTAGGACGGAAAAAAGTATAGGCTATGCGATTAATCAGTATGGGAACTTTGTATGATTTAACGTTGAATGTAATGTCGTTGATAGTGTATGTTTTGATTTCATTTCTTGCCTTGTATATGCTTTCACCTTCTTTGTCAAAAATAGAGGGTATCGACTCGATAAATGATGTGTATGACTTAAAATCAGAATTGATAATTAGTTTCATCTCTTTTTTTTACAAACTTACGAATAAAAATCCATATCTCCACCCTTTGAAGGAATTAAAAAGAGGTGGGACCATTTTATAAAATCAAACGCAAATATTTCTACGAAAAAATGTGTACATTTGCAACGAATTAGCGAGAATGCTTGCTGCTTAATTCGTGTAAAGAAGATGAAGAAAGTTCTGATAGACTTATCCGTTTTAAAACACCTGAATTGTGGTTTGGGTCAAGTTGCATACAATTATGCCAAATACTTTGAAGCCAATGCCAAACACCTTGATTTTGAGGTTCATTTGTTGGTCCCTAAGTCATACATAGGTGCCTTCGGAAATGATGTCTTTTATCATCAGTCTAAGGAGTTGTACACGATGTTTCCTTCACTTCTTCCTAAGTTTGATGTCTGGCATGCCATTCATCAGTTGAGTCGCTTTAAACCTTCAAGGAAGAAGACTCCCACCATCCTGACTATTCATGACCTCAATTTCCTATACGAAAAAGAGCCTGCCAAGATTAAAAAATACAGCCAACGCATAGCTGCAAAGATTCGTCAGGCGAAGAAGATTGTCTGCATATCTAATTTTGCCAAAAACGATGTGCAGAAACATTTCCAAACAAAAAAGCCGATTGAGGTACTTTATAATGGAGTCGAGTTTATGTCAGCAGATGTTGAAAAACGTCCTGCAGCAGTAACGAGTGATCGCCCATTCCTCTTCTCCATCGGGCAGTTGATGCCTAAGAAAAACTTTCATGTGATGTTGGATACCATGAAATTACTGCCTCAGTATGATTTCTATTTAGCAGGAAAGGATAATACGGACTATGCAGAAATGATGAGGAAACGAATCAAGGAGGAGCATATTGATAATGTCCACTTAATGGGTGAGATACTACATTCTGAAAAAGTGTGGTTGTACAACCATTGTACGGCTTTTGTTTTCCCTTCCTTGTTTGAAGGATTCGGTCTGCCTATTATCGAAGCAATGTTTTTTGAGAAACCTGTTATCTCTTCCAATCAGACTTCCTTACAAGAGATCGGGGCTGACCATGTAACGTTTATTGAACATTTTGAACCAGATTATATAGCTTCAAAGATTCAAAGTGCTATAAGTGAGTTTACGGAAGAGAAGGCTCAGTCTAATCGCGCCTATGCAATGTCATTCTCGTACGAGAAGCACTTAGGACGTTACGTAGAGATTTATCGCGAACTACTCAATAACTGATTACCAATCGATTGAACGTATGATTTCCTTTGTGGGGATGAGGGGCAGATACTCCTCTTCTCGTCTTTGTTGTGCCTTCTCTTTGATGGCATGGAAGGCTTGCAGAGAGGCGAGGAATTTGTTGTGAGAGTTGCTGCGAATGACTGAGTAAAGTAGTTTTTTAAAGAACAATTTACATGAAAGTTTGCGCCATGTTGCCGAGTCGCTATGTAGATAGTTGAGTAGTAATTGGTTACGCAGAAATATCTTTTCGATGTATTCTTTTTTGTTTTCGGCGTTGATGGTGGTGGAGTGGCAGTGGTTGCAGTAGGTCTCATTGGAGTAGAGACATTTCCATCCTTTTCTCCATGCCCGTAGAGAGAGGTCGAAGTCCTCGAAATAAAACGGGGAGAAGAGTTCATTGAATCCACCCAACATTTTCAGTTTGTTTGTGTCGACAAGAGCATTACCTCCGCAAAGGTAGAGGGAGTTTCCCGCTTCATTATTAGGACTATTCTGGTAATGTAATTTCCCATGTTTGATGAGTGGAATTTTTCTGCCTTCGATCATCACTTTCCCTTCCCGATCGCGTATTTCGCTATAGACACCGAACAGATTTTCGTTTGAAAAATAAGGAATTGTTTTTTCGAAGAAGTCATCCGCCAATAGCATATCGTTGTTAAGCATCAGGGTAAGATCCATGGAAGCCTCTTGAATACCTCTGTTCATGGTGATGGAGAAACCGCTGTTTTGTGCGTTTTGCAGCCATCTCATTTTAGGGATGGAGATTGATTTGAGATAATCGATAGAGGTATCGGTGGAGGCATCATCCACGATGATGATTTCATAATCCGATACGGAGTGACTCTTATCGACAATCTGTGCGACAGAGGGTAGGAAGGCTTGCAATAAATGCACGCCGTTGTAGGTTGGTATGATGATAGATACGCTTTTTTGCATGGTTGAATGGATGAGTGACTATTTTTTTCTTCTGAAAAGGTGTTTCTGCCATACGTAGAATTGGTGACTTTTCCTTCGGAATAGCCAACCCAATCTGTTCCAGATGCTCTCTTTTTGGGCATTTATGAAATCCTCGTAGAGTTGAATATATTTTTTTACTTGGATATCTACGTTTAGATTTTCCAAGGCGAATTGTCTGAGGTCATCTCCGTCGGCAGGATTGTATTGCTTCATTGCTTGGAGCAAATTCTCTTTGCTGTTGATGACATTCTTTTTCCTCCCGCTGCAGTTGTCATAGAGGCAAGCGGAGATATTCTCAGCGGTCAGATAGCCACGACCTTTCATAGCTCCGTTGTAGGAGCGGTAGTCGAATGCGATGATGGTTCGTCCGCAGGCCATAGCATCGTAGATAGAGCGACCAATACCGATTACCATATCGCTGTTGTTGACGAGGGATTCCACGTCCCAGTTGTTATCCTTTGTTTTGTCGCTACGATGATATTCAACGCCCAGTTCCTCGCAACACTCTTTTATGATTTGGTGAGCTTCGTCGGCCTGACATAAAGAGAGTACGGAAGAGAGATGTGGGTGAAGTTCTTTTGTAGGCTTAAATCGCTGACAATCAATGCCGTTATGTATCACATGACAAATTGGAAATCCAAGAGCTTCGACATGATCTTTTATCTCTTCGGAGATACCCACGAGGATATCGGCGTAGGGAGAAGGCTGTTCGATGGGAGGAATTACCCCGTGGCAAGTTTGGATGATAGGA
This sequence comes from Paludibacteraceae bacterium, assembly GCA_017430235.1. Lineage (GTDB taxonomy): Bacteria > Bacteroidota > Bacteroidia > Bacteroidales > Paludibacteraceae > UBA1181. Next base: position 16,442 of record JAFRNH010000108.1, read on the forward strand.
CCTTTCCCGCAGAGTCGGTCGACCACGTATAAGTGGTTGGCGATAATCAGGTCATAGTGCGAATGAGACATAAAAGGGATGCCCAAAGCCTCGATTTTACGGGCTATTTCACCAGAAACGAAGCAGTAGTATTCAACATCATATCCCTGTCGTTTCAAGGCGGTGGCCATGGCGTAAGTAAAGTTTTCTGTTCCACCTGTTCTTTCTAGGTCGATGGTGGCTAATAATATCTTCATGATAATCTATTTATGAGGGCTACCTTCCTATTTAATCTTTGCAAATGTAACATATAAAGATGATACTTTCAAATGAAATTAAGGAGGTGAGGAGGGAGCAAGAGTGTTAAATCCTGTTGATTATGTGAAAAAAAATTAAAAAATATAAGTTGGACGAGCAACAATATTGTCTGTAAACTTTTCAATAAAAGAGGAAAGAGACCCATAAAACAAGATATATTTTAATAAAAGCAAGAAAAGAAAGCAGAATTATAAAATAAAAAAACTTGTGAAATAGGCTGATTTTCTATATTTTTAACGAATCCGTAACAAAATAAATTGTATTTTTGGCATGGTTTTTGAAATTTTGTTTATGTTTCAATTTGTGTGTTACACTTGATACGTGTTATTTTGCTTATAGTATATTTAGAATTTTTGTGGAAAATTTTTGTTTTTAAGTTATGAGTTTGGTATTGAATAATAGAAATCTTATATCGACATTGATACTATTCCTTGCTGTTTCTTTTAGTACTACTGTTAAAGCAGATGGGGATACGATAAAAGCATCTTGGGAAGGTACTGTGAATGGAGGTTTTATTTGGGTAGGAAATACAAATACAAATCCAGCGGATAATAAATATTTGGATCCTACTACGGATATTGAAGCAGAAATTGAGAATATTCGTAAAGTTCCTGCAGGTTATACAGTGTCACAATTTACCAATATAAATTTTGATTATTTTTGTGTTCCTTTTGTAGATACTACATGTGGTATGATAAAAATCCCGTATGCTCAGTTAAATTGGGTATATGGCAATCCCTTGAATGGACAACCTAATAACACGATAAAGGTAATCATCACATCGGAAAATGGTGATGACGTGATAGCGGAAATTCCTGTTACGGATGGAGCTCCTGATGTGATAAGCTCTGTCCATTTATATTCTCATCATGCAGATATTTCAGAAGATCTTGGTGATTTGTATAAAAACGATATTTTGAAAGTAGGGACAAAATACCGAATTTATGTTGCAGATATAAAGGTGGAGTTGGGAGCCGCACCTCTTAAGTCAAATAATGGAACGGGATGGTCTTTTGCCATGGTCTATTCTCACCCTATGTTAGATCGTAAGACTATCATGTTTTATGATGTCGATAAATTTGCAAAAACAGGATTTCAGGGAGTTAGTGGAGATCCTTTAGAAACGAATTTACGTCTTAAGAAAGGATTTAAAATGGTTGATAATCGCTTAACCTTCGGTTATTCTGGTTTTGGAAGTATGCATAATACAATTTATGAGACTATGAAGAGTAATAAGAAGGAGGTGCCTGTTGTTCATGTAGATGGTGATATATGGAGTAATGAGAATTCATTTGGTAGCACTATCTTTTATTCATATGAGACTTGTCAACTTAGTCCAGAGAGTGATAATTTATATACAAGAGCATTTGATCTTCATGTGGTGGGTTTAGATGCGTCTAATTATATCAAAGTTCAGCCGGAAGATACTATTACGTTGTTTAATTTATATGTAGGACCGGAGAATGAGAATCACTATCTTACTAGTGCTGTGTTGGCATTTGGTGCGCCAGATGTGCCTGAGGCTACATTGCCTGTTGAAGTGGATAAATCGGATATAGAACCCGATTCAACGTATACTTGCAGTCTGTATGTGACGGTCGGAGAAAACAAAGATGGACTGACTCATATTAATGTAAACATTCCTATTACAGAATATGTTGATTCTATTTCTGATTTTAGGATTTCATTTTTGGAAAGGGATGCAGTAACACCGGACAATTGGAATAAAGCGTTTTTAAATGTTTCTGCTGTTGATACTGTCAATGCTAAAAAGGGGTTTAAGTCCAAAATAGATCTTTATAATTATAGGGATTCGACAAGTAATGCTACAAATATTGGTACCTTTTACAAAGCAGCTATTGATAGTATTAATGCATATCTAAGGCATATAGATCAGCTAAACGCTGAGTTGTTTAAAGATAATCCTTCCAAAATGATCGCAAGATTGGTGAAATTGGATTTTGGAGAGATGACCATTCCTTCGAAGGTAAAGAACAGTGATGTGATAAAAATCACCTTAACATTGCATACAAAGCCTGCTGATGATGATGTCTATAGAATCACAACATATGATGGCGTTTCAAAACCAAGTTATGTCCAAAGTGCTGAGATGTCTGTCGAGGGTGTCAATTCTAAAGAGAAATCAACATTTGAAAATATCAATAAACAATCTGTTAATTCGTCTGAACAGATAGGAAATTATTTCGATGAACTGAGATGTTTAGGCGGCGATGGCGGTGACGACGGCGATGGCGGCGGCGGTGACGGTGGCGGATGTAATGGTATTGATGGTTCTTCTTCTCATACAACAGAGGGATTGTTCCAGAAAAACACTCTAACTGAGCCTATCAACATAAATATAAATGCATCGAGCGAGTGTATCAGTGTGCCTGATACGGTGGAGATTCCATTCTGTAGTCAAATGACTATAACAGCATCTTCCATCTATGATTTCTTATACGACTACTATAAGTTTAATCTTGATTCGTTGAATCGAGTGGATTCTTGTATATGGGAACGTGCTAAAAGGGAGAAATTGTTGGATTTCGCAAGAAGACATAGTGTCAATCGCTCCAGAATGGAAGTCCTTCTCAATAGTATAGACCATCTGCCATCCATTACTTCGTCGGCAGCAGATAAGTTTAATAAATTTTTGGCTTGCGAAGCTCAGTTGGCGCCAGATTCTATTGATTCAATAGTCAACATGAAGATTGATTACAGTAAGTTGTTCGTGTTATATAAATCGAAAAACCTCACTGATTATTATCAGTCAACGAAGAGTTATGAAGTGAGGAGTGATGAAGCACATAGTAAAGAGTATACTATTGATGATGATTTAACATCTTATGCATACTTCAAATCTCCGTGGAAGAATGGGAAATGTGATACGACCATTGTTATAAAATTTATTAGAAAAAATCTAGATGCTCCAGAGGCTTTTTATAAGGATTCTATAATAGAAGAGGGGAAGACGATTTATGCATGTCGTGAGGAACCTTTGAAACCTATAACAATTTTAAAGGGCCATAATAATTATGATATTTATGCAGATATTACGGATATAGAACAGAATGATTATACCAAATTGTGGTTAAATAGAAATAGGAAGACTGATGATCCATACTCGTGGAGTTTGTCTGCAGATTCAATAATTTCAAGTGACAGTTCGGGCACATACAAAATTGCGTTGTATAAACGTAACTATATCGATCGTTGTTTCGGTGAAAAACTAACTTTCTATCTGAAAATTATTGATATAAAGATAAGTGAGAAACCGCATATTCTAAATAAGGATGAGGCAGTGAATCAACAGATTACATATTGTCAATCAACAGATACTGCAGGTTATGTTACTCTTAAAATTGATAAAAGCACGATTCCCGCTGGATTAGGAGTTAACTGGTATTGGATTATGTCAGATTCAATAAAAGGTCAAAAGAGGGATACTTTGATTGGCACAGGAGATACAGTCAATATTCCTAGTGGGAAAGCAGGAACTTTTGAATATGCTGTTGCATTTTCTAAGGATATTTGTTTGAGTGAAATGGATACGCTCTTCGTTCGATTTGATCCATATCCGGATTTGGTGAAACTGGATACCATTACGATTTGTCAGAATTATGAATTGAAGGATGTAGATGTGCTCGGTAGAATAAAAAAGTTGAACCCTGGATTCACTGAGGATAGCGTGCTATTCTACAAATACATTCCTAATTCAGCTCCAGATAGTGTGCAGCTTTCATTAACAGCAGATTCTATCAAATTGAGCAGATTCCTTTATGAATCAAGATCTAATTTTTCATGTAATAACATGAGTAATGTAGATTATCGTTACACTAGATATGTGGCACAAGCACATTCGGGTAACAAATGTCTTGGAAAAGGTAATCTTGGTGTTATAGAGGTAATTTGTTATGAAGATTCTACTCCAAAATTCTCGCAAGGCGATAGCCTTTTATATTGTACTGGAGATAAACCTACTGAAAATTTGAATGAATATATTTCGAATTTCAATTCTGTTGATCGTTGGGTTTGGATGACTGATTCTACCAAATTGCCAAAAAATGGATTTGAGGTGAATAATTTTAATAATTCCAATTACATTTATAATCCTTATGATCCTCATCTTTCTACAGAATCTCCATATTCAAGGGATTTCTTTGTTGTTCGTGTTGACAGTAACAATTGTGTAAGTGACCCTGCTAAATTAACTGTTGTAGTAGGTGACTCTATCCATTCTACTCCGCTGATTGGTGATACAACAAAGTATATCTATACCAACCAAAACTTCATCTTGGAGTTCTGTCCGGGTGATGACAAAGATTACCCTAATGCAGTCTTACCTGTCAAGGCTTCCGAGTCAACATATACCATGACTGCTGTTGAGAAGAGTAACTTTACAGATGATTGCGATACAACATACAAGTATAATTCTATCCGTTTGGAATGGAATACTGTAAAACAGGATTCTATCGTAATGCCAATTTATGCTCCGGGTAAATACTATTATTGTATTCGTCAAACCACTTCTGTTGGTTGTGATGGTCCTTGGGTAAACGTCACCATCTCGGTTCGCGATTCTGTGAAAGGTGATCTCTCTGTGGATAGCATCAAGTTGTGCGAAGCTTCTCCAAGTGCTAAGGTGGTTGATTTCGTTCACAATGGTAGTACATACAATATAAAGTATTATGACAAGGATACCACGGAAATCAATAGGGATTTGGCTGTTGTTAATACGGATGTCCCTGGCGAATACCTATCATCTTATAAAAACAACCTATTCTTCGTTTCACTTTTCGATACGAAATGTTCGGGTGAAAAGATTCCGGTACAATCGATTGTCAGCGAAAAACCTTCCGTACCAAATATCTTAAAAGACACCTTGTATTACTGTCTCGACGATAATGTGGATCTAACTGCGGATGGTGGTGTGACCGTCAATAAACCAATGGAGGTTTTGAAATGGAAATCGGCCGACAAGTTTGTCGCTTCCGTTGCCAGTGAGACGGACTACTTGGTACAGACCCTTAATAGTGTGACTGGCTGTTTGAGTGATTATGATACGATTGATGTTCTCGTTGAAAAGACCTTCGATTTCGCTCCGATCGCACCTATTCAGGTTTGCTATGGTGAAACTGTCGATTTATGGGATTTGGTGGAACAAGCAATCACTCCTCATAACATGGTCATCAAAAAAGCACAGCCTATCTTTGAAATAAAGAATGCTAGTGGTACTAAACTTACAGAGACGGCTGCTCGTAATATTGTTTCTACTAAGGCTAAAACCATTGAAGATGAACAGACCTATTATATTTCTGTATCAGAACCTATCAGTGGTTGCTCGTACGATGGGTCGGTTACAATTAATTTTGCCCCTCTTCCAGAAATGCAGCCTGATAAGGTGAACAAGTGTGAGGGCGAAGTGTTTGCTTTGCCTACTCCGGAAGGTACGTCTTACTCTTACGAGTGGTATAACAAGGGTTCTAGAATCATCAATGAAACAGCCTTTAGTGCTACTCAGGATGAAATATTGACATTGGTGGCAACCACCTCTTTCAACTGCGTTGATAGCGTTCCTGTAGAGATTGATATCGACTCCTTGCCTGGTGTTCCTTTAATCAGTGATACAGCTTTGTGTCAGGGTTCGGGCAATCATACGCTTGATGTGGATTACCATTCTTCCGTTAACTCAGACAACGTATACAACGATCTTCACTTCTATTGGGAAGATAAGAATAAAACACAGGTGTCATATTTCAGTGCAGATACCTCATTCGCTGATTCCAGAATCAATGTTAAGTATGTTGGTATTATAAAGAATATAAACAAGGGAACTCACTGTTTCAATAGCAAAGAGATTACAGTCACTGTCAATAAGCGTATCTCATTAGGCATCAGTGATCCTTCTCCAATATGCCAACCTCAAACATTTGATGCTACTTCGTATATCAAGAGTTATCTTAACTCTAATTCAATCGGTGGTCATAACCCTAAGATTGATTACTACTTCAAATTGGACAACAATCTGAATAAGACAACATTGACAGAGGCTGAGATGAATGCATTGGAATATTCTTCCTCTTCTGATCAGGTTCGCTATGGTTATGGCATGATTGATTCAGATGGCATCTGTTCGTCTGAAGATACATTCGTGGTTACTATCAATCGTCAGCCTAAAGCTCCATTAATCGAACAGGGCGAAGATTCCCTCTTCTTCTGTCGCGATAATGCACCATTGGTTGTCAACGCTTCTGATACTGCTGGATATGATAATCTGAATTTGATTTGGCAAAACAATGCCACTGGTCTATCGTTTACACTGAATGAGGCTGCTTCTGCTACTCAGTTGAGCGCTTATTTCCAAGATACCATCACTTCTTGTAAAGGTGACCCTTCTACAGCTATTGCTATCGTGGCTGCTCCTATCAAGGTGAAACCAATCGGTGGTAAGGATACATTGGCATTCTGTGCCGACTCGGTAGTCAACCTCTGGGATTTGGCTTATCAATCATTCACTCCTGATCTGAAGGATCGCTCTAACGTCACAATGACGGCTAAGAGGGGTGCAATCACTGTACTTCAATCTCAGTTGGAACACCTTACTTCTACTGTTCAAGATACGGCTACATACGAATTTGAGATGAGTGATGATCTGACACGTTGCTCGGCAACCAATAAGGTGACTGTCATCTTCCATCAGTTGCCTCATTTCTCAGTGGTTGGTGAAACTGAAATATGCTATGGTGATAGCATTGGTCTGAAAGTAACTGGCGATGACCGTCCAATTGCTTATGGCTGGTATTATGGCTCTACGTTGCTTAGCACGGGTACTTCCTACAAACAATCTGGTTTGACAACGGATACAACCCTTACCGTAGAGGGTGCCCTCAACGACCTCTCTACTTGTAAGACCGTCGTTACTCACTTCGTACAAGTGGATTCTTTGCCTGCACCTCTGAAGGATACAAGTATCTATGTTTGTCAAGATACTACATCGACCACTCCATTGAAAGTTAACTTCGATCGTAGTAGTTCGAATATCAATAACTACGCTATCGTATGGTATAATTCAGATGGCGATACGCTACAAAACGATATTGAAGATGTGCTTCAACCAATCGTGAAAGATGGAGTCTATGTTTATAGAGCTAACTTGACAGACCGAAACACAGGTTGTGTCAACCAATTGGCTACCATGAAGGTGAATGTTCAACCTCAAATCGGTATCCATTGGATAGATCCAGATACCATCTGTCAGCCTGATTCCTTTAACTTGATTGAGGCTTTGGCTGGAAAAGTATATGGTGGTAAGAACCCTTCTTATCAGTACGCTATGAGTGGAACGGATACGCTCCATAATGAGACGGCTATCAAGGAGAATACGAAGTTAACGGTATACTACAAGGATATAAATGGATGTGAAATGAAACAGAACATCTCTGTTCAGTTCCATGCAGAACCTAATATCCCTACTATTTCTAATGATACTGACGTGTGTCAGGCATTGAAAACAATTACATTGAATGCTAAAGCTAACGGACTTAAAAACAACACTCCTTCTGCTCAATCTTTCGAATGGGTGATTAATGGTCATGATACAATAAAGGCTAACTCTATTGTGGCAGATCTTAGTTCTGTGGGTGTCAATACGTATGAGGTTCGTGCTTACGACTTAAAAACATTCTGTTATAGTAAACCGGATACCTTCACGATGTTGATTCGTGATTCTATCCAAGCTCTTATCCTCGATACTTTGAAGAGTTGTTACAATGTACCAGTAGACCTTACGGCTAACGTCGAACACTTGGTTGGTGGAAAGGGTAAATTGGATTATCAATATCAATTGCCAGGCTCTTTGGAGGTATTTGATCCAACGGCTGTGGTGAAGAGTGGTACTTATGTTGTAAAAGTTTCAGACTCTCTTAATGTTTGTCAACGCGAGGATAAGATAAACGTTGTCTTGCATGATTCATTGAGAATCTCTGCCGACGGACCTAAGGAGGTGTGCGAATATTCTCAAATAACTCTCCATGGTCTATATGCCGACTCTTATGTATGGAGAAGAGAAGACGGACGTAAGTTGGCTAGCGACTCTTTGGTTTATGCTAGTGAAACCGCTAAGACGGAAGTCCTCCGTTTGATTGGTACTAAACAAATTGGTGCTTTGGCTTGTCAAGATAGTATTGATGTTCCTATCCTTACAAATCCTAATCCAAAGGCTTTGCCAGATAGTACCATCTACTTCTGTCAGGACACTGCCTCTGCGTCATCTACTATTCAGTTCGACTTTAACCGTACGGCTGAAAATAAGAACGCTTACCTGATCAATTGGTATGCTACGAAGGATGCCGAAACAGCCTTCTCATCGAAAGAGTCTGTTGAGCAATCCATCAAAGAGGATACTACTTTCATCTATTGGGCAGATTTGACCGACCGCTTGACGGGTTGCGTCAGTCCTCGCTTCAAGATGACCGTCATTATTCATCCAATGATCCGCACGAAGTGGCAAGACCCTCAACCAGTCTGCGAGCCATTCACCTACAACTTGAAAGAGGTGTTGGAAGACAGAAACGTGATCTATGGTGGTACAGGCGCTTTGACCCATTACACGATGAATGGTTCCGACACATTGTCCGACGAGACTGCCATAGCTAAGAACAGTCAGTTGATGGCTTACTTCACTGATGCGAATGGCTGTCAAATGAAACAAGAGATCAACATTCTCTTCCACTCCGAACCGAATGTTCCAACCGTACCAAAAGATACGGATATCTGTCAGTCTCCAAAAGTGATCGACTTGAAGGCAAAATCAAATGGTGTCAAGGATGGTTCTCCATCCCCTCAAATCTTTGAGTGGATCTTGAACGACAAGGAGACTCTATTGGCTAAGACCAAAGAGGTTGACTTGAACAAGGCTGGTAAGTATGTATATCGCATTCGTGCTTACGATACCGTAACCAAGTGTTACAGTGAGCCAGACACGATGACACTGTTGGTTCGCGATTCTATCCAGGCATTGGTACTCGACACTCTGAAGAGTTGTTACATGGTGCCAGTGGATATAAAATCAAAGGTGGAACATCTGACCGGAGGCAAGGGCACATTGACATACGAATATGAGTTGCCAGGCTCTTTGGAGAGCTTCGACCCATCGGCAGTAGTGAAGACGGGTAGTTATATAGTGAAGATTTCCGACTCGATGGCTGTCTGTCAGCGTGAAGAGGAGGTGAACGTACAGTTGTGGGATTCACTTTCCATCCTTGCTGAAGGTCCACGTGAGGTGTGTGAATATTCACAGATCACATTAAAGGCAAAATATGCTGAAAAATATGTGTGGAGAAGAGCTGACGGACGCAAGTTGACAAGCGACTCATTGGTATATATGAGTGATACCGCCAAGACAGAGGTTCTCCGATTGATAGGTACCACTCAGATAGGCGATTTGTATTGTCATGATAGTATCGATGTCACCGTCGTTACAAATCCTAATCCGAAGGTGTTGAATGATAGTGTGATTTATGTCTGCCAAGACACCAACGCTGCTTCTTCAACGATTAAGTTCGACTTCAACCGTTCTACGGATAATAAGAAAGACTACTCCATCGCATGGTATGACAAGGCTGATGCTACAGAGCCAATCTCAACGACTGAAACGATGGAACAATCCATCATAGAAGATGGTACATACAACTATTGGGCAGACTTGACCAACCGCTTGACAGGTTGTGTTAGTTCACGTTTCAAGATGACCATCATCGTTCATCCAATGATCCGCACGAAGTGGCAAGACCCTCAACCAATCTGCGAACCATTCACCTACAACTTGAAAGAGGTGTTGGAAGACAGAAACGTGATCTATGGTGGTACAGGTGCTTTGACCCATTATACAATGAATGGTTCCGACACATTGTCCGACGAGACTGCTATAGCTAAGAACAGTCAGTTGGTAGCATACTTCACAGATGAGAAGGGTTGTCAGATGAAACAAGACATTAACGTACTCTTCCATTCAGAACCGAACGTTCCAACCGTACCAAAAGATACTGATATCTGTCAGTCTCAAAAGGTGATCGAGTTGACTGTGAAATCGAACGGTGTTAAGGATGGTTCTCCATCCCCTCAAATCTTCGAATGGATCTTGAACGATAAGGAGACCCTATTGGCTAAGTCTAAGGAGGTCGATTTGAACAAAGCAGGTAAGAGTATATACCGTATTCGTGCTTACGATACCATAACCAAGTGTTACAGTCAGGAAGACACAATGACATTGTTGGTACGCGACTCTATCCAAGCATTGGTACTCGATACATTGAAGAGTTGTTACAATGTGCCTGTAGATATCAAATCACAGGTAGAACACCTAACTGGAGGCAAGGGCACACTGACATACGAATATTCATTGCCAGGTTCATTGGAGACATTTGATCCATCAGCCGTTGTAAAGACTGGCGGTTATGTGGTGAAGGTATCCGACTCAATGGCAGTTTGTAAGCGTGAGGAGAAGGTGAACGTACAGATGTGGGATTCGTTGTCCATCATTGCTGAAGGTCCTCGCGAGGTATGTGAATATTCACAAATCACATTAAAGGCAAGCAATGCCGATAGTTACGTATGGAGAAGAGCCGACGGACGCAAGTTGGCAAACGACTCATTAGTATATATGAGTGACACCGCCAAGACAGAAGTACTTCGCTTGATTGGAACCAGTCAGATAGGTGCACTCTACTGTCATGATAGTATCGATGTCACCATCGTTACAAATCCTAATCCGAAGGTGTTGAATGATAGTGTGATTTATGTCTGCCAAGACACTGCAGCTAATTCATCCACAATCAAGTTCGACTTCAACCGTTCTACGGATAATAAGAAGAGCTACTCCATCAGTTGGTATGACAAGGCAGATGCAACAGAGCCAATCGCAACAACTGAAACGATGCAACAATCCATTAAGGAAGATGGTACATACAACTATTGGGCAGACTTGACCGATAAGGTGACCGGCTGTGTCAGTCCACGTTTCAAGATGACTGTTGAGGTTCATCCAATGTTACGTACGAAGTGGCGTGACCCAGAGACGATCTGTCAACCATTCACCTTCAACTTGGAGGAGGCTTTGGATACGAGCATCTATGGAGGAGAAGGATTGTATGACTACTATGTGATGAATGGTGCAGATACGTTGAGAGAGATTACTGCCATAGCTGATAATAGTAAGTTGACTGCTTATTATACAGATGAGAACGGTTGTCAGTTGGCACAAAAGATCAATGTTAAGTTCTACGTGCAACCAGCTATTCCAACGTTGGTAGGTGATACAATCGTTTGTCAAAATATCGGTGACATTGTCTTGACAGCTAAGAAGAATGGAACAAACACCTCTTCTCAAACATTTGTATGGGAGGGTGGTGAGATTCGTCAGCAATCAGATGAACTCACATTGTCAACCAACAATGCTGGTACCACTGATTACACAATTAAGGCAGTTGATACCCTTTCACATTGTTACAGTGAACCATTATCCTTCACAATGGATATTCGTAAGAAGTTAGAGTTCAAACCAGTTGGCTTGTTAGAAAGCTGTTATAATGTAGGTATTGATTTGCCAAGCAAGGTAGAACCTAATTACTCAACAAATGATGATGAAATCACTTATACATATAGTTATATCTCTTCAACAGGTAGCTTAACCACGGTAGCTGCACCAGAGAGTGTGACTAAGACTGGTAAGTACTTGGTTGCTGTGAAGGAGACAGAGTCTAAGTGTGAGCGTAAAGATACCATTGAGGTGGTAGTCTATGACTCCATTGGAGTTGCCACTGAAGGTACTACGACAATATGTTACGGTGATGTGGTACCAGATTTGAAAGCTATCAATGCTGACAGTTATGTATGGAGAAGAGGAGCTATCACATCCGATGGAGCTAACTTCCCTTATGCAGATGCAGTACAGGAGACAGAGACCTTCCGTTTGATCGGAGAAAAGAAGATTGGTTCTTTGTATTGTCAGGATAGTATCGATGTAACTGTAACAGTATTGCCAAATCCTCAGACATTGCCAGATACAATCATCAACCTTTGTCAGTTGAAAGATGGTGATGATGCGAAGGTGTTGATTCCTACTCGCACTAACACAGATGAGTTGTTGATGCTGAAGTGGTATGATGCTAACAATGCAGAGGTCTTCGAGAATATGGATATGGTCAACTTCCCTATAACGGAAGATGGTACGACTGAATATTTTGTAAAACAAGTTAACAAAGTAACAGGTTGTGAAAGTAAGCTTTCATCTGTGAAGGTGGTTGTTTATCCACAGATTCAGATTGCATTGCCAGACACTGCTTCTTGTCAACCATACACGATCGATCTCTTGCAGATAGCAAAACAATCCGCTACTGCGAAGGATATGACCTCTTTGATTGTAACAGATGCAGTCTATTTCGGTACGACAGAGACGAATGATGTCACTGCCAATGCTCGTACATTGTCAGAGAGTGGTGTTTACAAGGTTAATTACTCATATACGATCAACAACTTGACATGTACCGCAAGTGATCTCACAACATTGACCTTCTACAAACAACCGGTTACACCATCTGTTGAAAGTCAGGGATTCTGTCAAAACACAGGTGACCATTTGTTGGAGGGTATGCCATCAGAGACCAATCTGAGATTGATCTGGGAGAATATCTCTTCCGTTCCATCTGTGATTGATACGGTCAACTCATACGTAAACACTGAAATAGCAGGAACCCGTTATTATAAAGTTCGTCATGTTCAAGATTACAGTAACTGCTTGAGTTTGGATACAACTATTGTAGTGACGATCTATCCAGAAGTACGTCCATTGACGGTTCAACATGATTTGTGTGTGGGTGAATCCATCACAATCTATGAAATTGCCAATACGTACAACATTAAGGATACAATCAAATCGTTGTACAATCAGACATTAGGTGTTGCTCATCCAAATTTGGATAAGGGCATCAGTGAGACGGGTCTCTACACCTTTGTGGCTAAGAACGAACATAGTTGTATCGCCACCGATACATTGAACATTACGTTCCATCAGCCAGAGAATCTTCAAGTGACGAAGAAGAACATCTATTGTTATGGTGAGATTGCAAACTTCGTAGCAACAACAGATAATCCATCTACGTTCGAGTGGTATGAGTATCCATATACAACAGCACATACTCAGGCCGACTTTAGAATCACTACAGAGGAGGATAGATATAAAGTAATTGCGAAGGAGAGTTCAATGGGATGTGCTAAGGAGTTAGAATTCACGGTAGCTTCTCGCGAAAAGATTCAAATTCCGTTGGATGAGAATTATGGCTACTGTGTAGCAGATACTACGAAATTGTATCTCATGGACTTTACAAATGTGGCATGGTATTACGAAGGAGCATCCAGTGCAGGTTTGAACTTCAAACATCACTTCGATGTTGGTGTACACGATATTAGAGTAGTAGTGGAAGACAGATACCAGTGTACAGACAGTATGGATATACATGTACGTGTGGTAGACAAACCATATCCATTGATTGCACATAAGAACATGGATGAGTTTATCAATGATGAGTTTAACACGGAAGAGTATGCCATGAATAAGGATCATCGAAATGTCACACTTTATGTTCCAAATAAAGAAGGACAAGATAGTGACTTGTGGAGTTATCAATGGACATTCAGTTCACAGCCTCTTGATAGTGTAGGAGACAGAGACGTGATCTATCCAGAGTTCTCTGACGATATCTTTAATTATTGCAATGACGTGTATGTAAGCTTGACAGCGACACATGAATACGGATGTTCGGGAACAGCAGTAGACACCTTGAGAGTTTATTGTGAGCCAGATGTGCCAAACTCCTTCTTAGCAGATGGTTCTTCCGTCTTTATGGAAGGTTACAATCTTCAGATCTTTGATCGTGTTGGTACGTTGATTTACCATAACGAACATTTTGAAGGATGGAATGGAACATGTACGAGAGGTAATAGTGGAGGATTCTACGCATCCAACGACACCTACTTCTATGTATTAACTTACTATGTACATGGTACGGAGAAGACGAAGACAGGTTATGTGACTGTCGCACGTGAGGAATAAATTTGAAATAAAACAGATCAATGAAAAGAGTCATTTCGATAATAACATTTGTTTTTGCCACTTTTTTGCTACAAGCACAAGAGTCGCCGTTTTTTTCAAACAAGCAATTGCAGTATGCCTATCATAATCCGGGATACATTCCCGAATTGCAATACTCGACAATCACTTTAGGAGGACGATTCCAGTGGGTCGGATTGGATGGAATGCCTATTTCCACATTCTTATCGGCCAAGTATTTCTTCTTGGGTGCACATTCGCAAGTGGGTATCAATATGTTATATGACCATATAGGTTACCAGTCGATTTTTAATCCTAAAGTTGATTATGCCTTCTGTGTGCCATTCGCACCAGATAGTTACATCAATTTCGGATTAAGTGTTGGTATGATGTGTAAATCATACGACCAGGATAAGATATACATGGGTAAGAATTCTGTTCTGGATAAGGATATGTTTGCCAACAAATATCTGGAGCATGGATGCGAACCAGATATAGATGTGGGTATTGAGTTCTTGGTTCAGAACATAGAGTTCGGATTTGCCGCGAATCATCTTTTGAAAGGAAAGAAAGATTACTTAACCATGAATCGTGTATTTTATGGATTTGCCAATTGCAATTTCCAGTCAGAGGAGTGGTGGCGACTTTCACCTACCTATGCCTTCTATTACTTCAGAGGTGATGAGGCATCGAAGAATATTCAGAAACATGAGATCGGATTGGATTTCTATTATGTGGGTGATTATGATTCCCGACCAAGAGACTATTTCTATGTTGGAGCAGCATGCAGAATCTACAATGAGGCAGTTCTTCGAGTTGGATTCTCCTATCAATGGTTCTCTATCTTCTATTCTTACGACTATTTCTTCCAAGACTTAAAGTATGATAGTTATGGTTCACATGAAATAGGAATCGAGTTTAGGGTAGGACAGAAGGATCGTGGATGTTATGCCAACTATGGTATGTCTAAGAAGCGTTACACACGTTATCATAGAAATTGATAAGAAATGATAAAACATTTCAAACGTGTAGTCATAGCATTTATTTGTCTTGTCTCTTTTTTGTTGTTATTGAGACATTGGATGGTTGAAAGAGAGGAAGAAGAATTCAGAGAATTGGGTGGACGTATGATTTCAGCCATTGAAGATTTTCGCACTACGCACAATAGACTGCCAGAGAATGAATTGGAATTTGGTATGGAAGTAACCGAATCTGGCAGTGGACCTTATTACGTAAAGCGTGATAGTAATAAGTACATGGTTTGCTTCGGTGTGAGTATGGATCAGTGTTACGCGTATGATTCAGAAACGAAAGAATGGAAGTACACATATTGGTAGCCATGAAGGGCAATGTAACCATTTATAAATATGTACCGAATAAAACAAGTGAGAATAATAGTATTGCTTATTTATATTGCTATCAGCTTTCAATGTTTGGCGCAGTCGTATAAGGTAAAGTCAATTAAACCATATATCGCCAAACAAAGAGAATGTATTAGTTATTTGATTGAGGCATCGCGTAATGACTCGTTATTTTTTATATTTTCAGATTGTAAGAAAACTGTTGATTCTATTAATGGATCAGAAATAAAGGAACGTTGTAGTTACAACTTCCTATTGAAAAAAGTATTTCCTCGAGAAAGAGAGATTGACACTGTTTTTGGACATATCTTTGTCCCTCATCTACTTCCTTCAGAGCCTGGTAGCGAATGCTATGGATTTGCCCCTGACAACAGACATCATAATACAGTATATAAAGCACTTAATACGAACGGAAAGTTCTTCCTAGATTTCAATCAGGATTATGACGAGACTATCCGCCTGATATTTGATTATAATAGTATTGAACATGAGATTGTTGCAGCTGAAAATGGTCACGAAGTTGCAAACCGAGTGTATACTCTTTTGTATGAAACAGGTGATGATGTTATATCAAAAGAGAAAAAAATGGATCTTCTGCACACGATGATATTGCTGGATTGTTTTGCGACAAGGGCATATAGGAGTGATATGTTGAATTTTGATAAGAACTTTGATATAATATCAAAGCATCCAGAATATTGTTTCCCACTTATGTGTGGCTATTATGCCAGTATGGAACAATTCGATTTTATTGACATTGATTCTTTTGAAAATAAAATAGCTGAATTTGTACCAGCTTCTTATGAGCCATATTATCGGGAATATATACAAATAGTAAGAAGAAAAAGAGCAGGAGAAAAATTTTCTGAGAAAGAGAGCCCATTTTATGCGCTTATGTTACAGCTCGCAAAAGAAAGAAAACTGAATATTTTAAATAGTCATGAAGTGTATTTAGGAAATGGCTATTTCTGGTTGTGGTGATTTTTGTTTTTTTGTTAGCGTCAATCATCTAAAATTTAAATTTTTTTATATTTTTGTAGAATGAATCATTGTCTGATGATTCGACGTAACTGAATCTTTTGTATTTGAAACTAGTAATAATTAAAATAATTCATTTAAATTCAAAAACTTATGTGGTTAATTGATTCGTCAATCGGGAGAAAGGTGATAATGTCTGTCACAGGTCTTTTTCTCGTTTTGTTTCTTATTTTTCACATGTCGATGAATGTTGTCGCTATTTTTTCGAGCGAAACATACAATGACATTTGTAATTTTTTAGGTGCAAATTGGTACGCACTAGCAGGTACGATGGTTCTGGCAGCGGGTGTCGTGTTGCACATTGTATTTGCATTTCTTCTTTCGTATCGCAATTACAAGGCTCGTCCAATTGGGTATTCTACTCAAAAGAATCAGAAAGAAGTTGAGGGTGCATCACAGAACATGCTTGTTTTGGGAATTATTGTTCTGATGGGATTGTGCATGCACTTGATTCATTTTTGGGCTAAGATGCAGTTGCAAGAGATTATAGGTGCTACTCCTGAATATGAAGGTCAATTTACTAATGGTGCAGAGTTGATAAGAATCACATTCTCAAATCCTTATGTTTGTTTGGCATATATAGGATGGTTTATAGCTATCTGGTTCCACTTGACACATGGTATTTGGAGCGCATTCCAATCAACAGGTTTGAACAACAAGGTTTGGTTCCCTCGTTTGAAAATGTGTGCTAACATATTCTCTACAATTATCGTATTAGGATTTACTGCAGTTGTTATTGCGGGTTATATCCATTCTTAATGTACTAATTAGAAAATAAGAAATATTATTATGGCTGAAATAAATTCTAAAATTCCAGAAGGTCCAGTAGCAGAAAAATGGACCAACTATAAAGCTCACCAAAAATTGGTGAATCCTGCTAACAAGCGTAAGTTGGATATCATCGTTGTAGGAACAGGTTTGGCTGGTGCTTCTGCTGCTTCAACGTTGGCAGAGATGGGCTTCAATATCCTTAATTTCTGTATCCAAGACTCTCCTCGTCGTGCTCACTCTATTGCAGCACAAGGAGGTATCAACGCAGCTAAGAATTATCAAAATGATGGTGACTCAGTTTACCGTCTTTTCTATGATACTGTAAAGGGTGGTGACTATCGTGCTCGCGAAGCTAATGTTTATCGTTTGGCTGAGGTCTCCGCTAATATCATCGACCAATGTGTGGCTCAAGGTGTTCCTTTCGCTCGTGAATACGGAGGTCTGTTGGCTAACCGTTCTTTCGGTGGTGCTCAGGTTTCTCGTACGTTCTACGCTAAGGGTCAAACAGGTCAACAATTGTTGTTGGGTGCTTACTCTTCTTTGAACCGTCAAATCAAAGCAGGTAAGGTGAAGAGCTTCAACCGTTATGAGATGCATGACATCGTTATGATTGATGGTCGTGCTCGCGGTATCATCGCAAAGAACTTGGTAACTGGTAAGTTTGAACGTTTCGCTGCTCATGCTGTAGTTTTGGCTACTGGTGGTTACGGAAATACTTATTTCTTGTCAACCAACGCTATGGGTTGTAACTGTTCAGCTGCTATCGCTGCATTCCGTAAGGGTGCTTACATGGCCAATCCTTCTTACGTTCAGATTCACCCTACTTGTATCCCAGTTCACGGTGACAAGCAATCTAAGTTGACTTTGATGTCTGAGTCATTGCGTAACGATGGTCGTATCTGGGTACCTAAGAACATTGAAGATGCTAAGAAATTACAACGTGGTGAAATAAAGGGATCTGATATCCCTGAAGAGGATCGTGATTACTACTTGGAGCGTCGTTACCCTGCATTCGGTAACTTGGTTCCTCGTGACGTTGCCTCTCGTGCCGCTAAAGAGCGTTGCGATCATGGATTCGGTGTTAACAATACAGGTTTGGCTGTATTCTTGGATTTCTCTGAGGCTATCAACCGTTTGGGTATCGACGTTGTTCGTCAACGTTATGGTAACTTGTTCGATATGTACGAAGAGATCACCGACGTGAATCCAGGTCAGTTCGCTAAAGAAATCAATGGTGTGAAATACTATAACCCAATGATGATCTTCCCTGCTATCCACTACACAATGGGTGGTTTGTGGGTTGATTATGAACTTCAAACTTCTGTCAAAGGTTTGTTCGCTATCGGTGAGTGTAACTTCTCCGATCACGGTGCTAACCGTTTGGGTGCATCTGCTTTGATGCAAGGTTTGGCTGATGGTTACTTCGTATTGCCTTACACTATTCAAAATTATTTGTCAGACCAAATTACTGTTCCTCGTTTCGATCCAAATAGCAAAGAGTTTATGGATGCTCAAGCTAAGTGCGAAAAAGAACAAGAGGCTCTCATCAAGATCAAAGGAAAACGTTCCGTTGATTCCATCCACAAAGAGTTGGGTCACATCATGTGGGAGTACGTTGGTATGGGTCGTACCAAGGAAAGTTTGGAAACTGCTTTGAAGAAATTGAAAGAATTACGTCAGGAATTCGAGAAAAACTTGTTTGTACCTGGTACAGTTGAAGAGGGTATGAACGTAGAGTTGGATAAAGCTTTCCATTTAAGAGATTTTATTATTATGGGTGAGTTGATCGCTCGTGATGCTTTGAGCCGTAATGAGAGCTGTGGTGGACACTTCCGTGAGGAGTACCAAACAGAAGAAGGTGAGGCTAAACGTGATGATGAGAACTACTTCTATGTAGGCTGCTGGAACTACCAAGGTAACGATGAAAAGGAACCTGAGTTGATCAAAGAGCCGCTTACTTATGAAGCTATTAAGGTTCAAACTCGTAACTATAAATCTTAACATTTAAAACAGTAAATCAAATGGCTACAGATAATACAATGAAAGTTAACTTGAAGGTTTGGCGTCAGGCCGACTCGAAAGCTAAAGGTGAGTTCAAATTATATGAAAATGTTGAAACGACACCTGATACTTCTTTTTTGGAAACATTGGATATCTTGAACGAGACTTTGGTCGAGAAAGGTGAAGAACCTATCGTCTTCGATCATGACTGTCGCGAGGGTATCTGCGGTATGTGTTCTTTGTTTATCAATGGACACCCTCATGGACCTGCTCAAGGTGCTACTACTTGCCAGCTCTATATGCGTCGCTTTAAAGATGGTGAAACAATCACTGTTGAACCATGGCGTTCTGCTGCGTTCCCTGTCATCAAAGACTTGATGGTAAACCGTAACGCATTCGACCAAATCCAACAGGCTGGTGGTTATGTTTCTTTCAACTGCGGTGGTGCTCAAGATGCTAACGCAATTCCTATCTCTAAGGTGGATGCTGACGAGGCAATGGACTCTGCTACTTGCATCGGTTGTGGTGCTTGTGTCGCTGCTTGTAAGAACGGTTCAGCTATGTTGTTCGTTTCTGCTAAGGTTTCTCAATTCGCCCTCCTTCCTCAAGGTCGTGTAGAGGCTGTTAAACGTGTGAAATCTATGGTAGCTAAGATGGATGAACTTGGATTCGGTAACTGTACAAACACTCGTGCTTGTGAGGCTGAATGTCCTAAGTGTATCTCTATTAGCAATATCGCTCGTATGAACCGTGAGTTCATCTGTGCTAAGTTTAAAGATTAATCTTTTTACTGAGTATATGTCGAAGAGGGTGTATCCGCTGGATATGCCCTCTTTCTCTTCATTTTGAGACGCTTTTCAAATCTGATTATGTATACAAAAAAAACACTTATCTTCATCTTTTTGACACTCTTCCTTTTCGGGTGTTCTTCCAAACGTACTATAACTACTTACGAGAATCCTTCCTTATTGGACAAGGTATGGGGCGTGGTCTCTATTCAAGGTGTTAAGATTGAATATAAGAATCAATCGGATGTTCTCTTCTTTACCTTTTCCAACGATAGAAAAGTGCATGGATTCGCTGGTTGCAATAGCTATGAGGGTAACTTCTCTGCCGATGAGGATAAGATGACCATTCAACAAGTGGCAATTACCAAGAAAGCATGTCCTGAGTCTCAACTGGAGAAACAGTTTCTAAAGGGATTAGCTCAAATAGTTCGGTTTTATGTTCACAATAATACACTGAAATTTTTCGATGAAAGCGGGAAGGAAATCTTCCGTTGTGCCTTGGTCGAAGAAGAAAAATTACCATAACTGCTTGTTTTTTCCTAATTTTGCACGCTGAAAAACTAACCGACGAAAATTTAAACGTAGACAATGGAATCTTTGATTAGTCGTTTTTTACGATATGTTTCGATTGAAACAACTTCTGATGAGTCTCAAAAGAAGTCGCCAACTTCCGACGGACAATTTGCTTTGGCTAATATGCTGAAGGATGAACTGAAAGCTTTAGGTGCCGAATATGTCATTGTAGATAATAATGGCTATCTTACAGCCACCATTCCTGCCACCACTGAAAAACAGATTCCTACAATTGGATTTATTGCACATCTGGATACAAGTCCTGATGCGTCTGGTAAGAATGTAAAACCAAGATGTGTCGTCTTTGATGGACAAGATATCATCTTAAATCAAGAGAAGAACATTGTTCTATCACCAGAGCAATTCCCAGAAATGAACCGATATAAAGGTCAGGAGTTGATCGTGACGGATGGTACTACGCTATTAGGTGCTGATGACAAGGCTGGCATAGCAGAGATTATGACCATGGCTGAGTATTTTTTAACGCATCCATCGGAAGAACATGGTAAGATTCGAATTGCCTTCACGCCGGATGAAGAGATAGGTCGTGGAGCTGATCTCCTGAATATTGAGTCTTTTGGTGCCGATTGGGCCTACACCATTGATGGTGGTGAAATTGGTGAATTAGAATACGAGAACTTTAATGCGGCTTCTGCCGAACTACTTATCTATGGTAGGGGCATTCATCCTGGATATGCAAAGGGAAAGATGATCAATGCCTCTCGTGTGGCTTGTGAGTTCGTCTCTATGTTGCCTTCTCATGAAATTCCTGAAATGACCGGTGGATACGAAGGTTTTTTTCATCTGACAAGTATGGAGGGTTCTGTCGAAGAATCAAAGATGAAGTTCATCATCCGTGATCATGATTGGATGAAGTTTCAGGAGAAGAAAGAGGTGATGAGACGCGTGGTGGATTCTCTGACAAAGAAATACCCTGGTATCAAGATGGAACTGACCATTAAGGATCAATATAGAAACATGATTGAAAAGATTAAACCTGTGATGCATGTGATTGATTTGGCTAAACGTGCGATGGAGACGTGTGATGTGACACCTGTTGTGCGTGCCATCCGTGGAGGTACGGACGGAGCGAACCTTTCATTCAAAGGGTTGCCTTGCCCTAATTTGTTTGCGGGTGGTCTCAATTTCCATGGTTGCTATGAGTTTGTTCCCATCCCATCCATGCGTAAGGCGGTTGAGGTCCTAATTGCTATTTGCAAGTTGGAGGCAGGTTCTCACTGATTTTTTCACATAAATCTTTCAATACTCGGTAGGCAATATGATTGCCGAAGGTGGCAGGCATATATGAGATGGTGCCTACCGTTGAGACTTTGTTTTGTTCATTGTCGATTAATAAAACGGCGTTTTCATCGGCTAATTCAGAACTGAACACACAAGGGAATCCCTTCCGTATGCCCAATTTGGAAAGACGTTTCCTGACGGCTTTCGCCAATGCGCAGTTGTAGGATTTGGAGATGTCAGCGATATGAATCTGTGTGATATCTTTCTTCGCTCCAGCACCCATCGACGAGATGAGGGGAATGTGACGTTCGAGGGTGAGTTGAATTAAGAATACCTTCGGACTTAAGGTGTCGATGGCATCCACGACGTAATCAAAGTGATTAGAATCGAGTATTTCGGCGGTTCTTTCATCTTTCATAAATTCGGTGAAAGCGTGAATTTTTAAATTGGGATTGATATCTTTCAGTCGGGCTTCCAGAATCTCTGTTTTTGCCTTCCCGATGGTGGAGTGCAGTGCAACAAGTTGTCTGTTGATATTGCTCTCGTTGACAGTGTCGGCATCCACAATCGTTATCTCACCCACACCCGCACGTACGATCATCTCGGCAGCATAAGCACCTACACCACCTACACCCACGACTAATACGTGCTTTTGTGACAACTCCTGCATCACTTTTTCTCCAATCAAAAGTTCAGTTCTCTCTTTCCAGCTCATAATCGAATTTTATTTTGGTTGCAAAGATAATTATAAACTGTTCAACTGCTGAAAAATAAAAATGATTTATTACTTTTGTAGATTGCAAGTAAAAGTGAAAAAATTGTAGTATGAACGTACAGGTAATTAACAAATCAAAACATGCGTTGCCATCGTATGCAACGTCACAATCAGCAGGAGTGGATTTGCGTGCTAATATTGAAGAGCCCATTGTCATCAAGCCATTGGAGCGTGTATTGGTTCCAACTGGTATTTACATGGCATTGCCAAAGGGTTATGAAGCACAGATTCGTCCACGTAGTGGATTGGCTGCAAAACATGGTATTACAATTTTGAACACACCGGGTACCATTGATGCAGATTATCGTGGCGAGATTAAGGTGATTCTTGTTAATTTATCGAACGAGCCGTTTACAATTGAAGATGGTGAGAGAGTTTGTCAAATGGTGATAGCTCGTCATGAACAGGTGACATGGCAGCAGGTGGATGTATTGGAAGAGACAGACAGAGGAGAAGGCGGTTTTGGACATACGGGCAAAAAGTGATAGAAGAAAGATCGTGAGTGCTTTGTTGAGAAATAGAATTTTGATATTGGGATTCATCTTTTTGGTGCAATCCGGAGTAGCTGTTTGGGGTAAAAAACAACGAGAAGTATCAACCTCTGAGGGACAGAGACAGGAAACGGTCATATCGGATCGTGATCAGTTTAAGTTTAATTACTTCTTCATGGAAGCTCTTCGCGACAAGGAATTGGAAGATTTTGCATCGGCAGCGGATAATCTTTATCGTTGTCATTTAATCAATCCCAAGAGTGCGGTTGTCTTTTTTGAATTGGCTTCTCTTAGTTCCTTGCAGGGATTGAATGACGTTGCCATGTCATACGCTCAAAGAGCAGTTTCTTTAAACCCTTCTAATGTTCGATATAAACGAGCATTGGCAGATTTGGCGAGCCGCAATGATGAAGATGAAATGGCCATATCTCTTTACGAAGAGTTACTGCAACTCGATTCAGAACATGCTAAATCCTACTACATTCAATTGGTCTCATTGTATAGTTCCACCAAACAGTATGATAAAGCATGCAACGCATTGGACAAGTATGCGGAGCTGACGAAACCTTCTCGTGCGATTACAGAAGAGAAATTTGCCATGTATCTTCGAGCTGATGATAAGAAAAAGGCATTTCAACAGATAGATCACATGATTCAAACCTATCCGGAAGAGTTTGGCTACGTCTCTTATAAAGCTGAAATGTATTGTATGTTGGGAGATACCGCTTCGGCAGATAAAACATACCAGCAGGCTTTCAAAAAGAATCCTAACAATCCTGTGTTGCAATATACATACGCACGTTATCTTCATTCGATAGATCGCAAACAACAGGCGGTCGACCACTATCTGAAGGTTATTCAAAATTCCGAAGCAACGTTTGATGTGCGTGCAGGTGCTGTACTTGCTGCCACTTCAGATTCTGCCACTTTGTTACAAGATTCTGTCTATGATAAGTTTATATCGGATTATCCGAAAGAATACATACCATACCTAAGCAAGGGTTCGGCCATGTATACGAAGAAAGACTCTTCTGGCTATGTCTATCTAGTTAAGTCGTTGGAGTATAATCCTGGCCAGGAAAACACATGGCAGGTGGTGACAACCTATTTCTCTGAACATAAGATGGAGGATAGTACAGAGGTCTACTGCAAAAAAGCGATAGAAAACTTCCCCAATAATTCTGATTTCCACTACCTTCTTGGATTTGCTTATAAGTCTCAAAAGAAGGATACCTCTTTGGTGTTTTCAGAATGGCGAAAATCGGTTGATATCTTACTCAACAAGGAGAATATGGTCACTGCTTCTGTCATTCAAGGTATGATTGCGGATTATTATTACGAGCTGAAACAGACAGAGAAGGCTTTTGAGGCTTATGAGCAAGCGTTGAAATACAATCCTATGAACGTTATGGCTCTCAATAATTATGCCTATTACCTATGTGTCGAAAATAAAGATTTGGCAAAGGCTGATCGCATGAGTAGTAAGACGATAAAGTCTGACCCGAACAATGCGACTTTCCTTGATACATACGCATGGATCTGTTTCAAACAGGGTGAGTATGTAATGGCTTCACTCTATATCAGTCAGGCATACAACCATGGTGGCGAAAAAAATCCAGAATTGCTAGAACATTATGGCGACATCTTGTTTAAGTCAGGGGAGAGCAAGGATTCATACATGGCAATGTGGAAAAAGGCTCTGTCGATACGTGAATCTTCAGAAGAACCATACGAGGGATTGGAAAAACTAAAGTTGAAAATAAAAAAGGAAACTTATGTTGAATAAGATAGTTAAGTATAGTATTCTCTTTTTGACAGTCTCCTTTTTGGCAGTCTCTTGTAAGACACAGAAAAACTTGGTGACGCAGAAAACCGAGGTTTATAAAGTGCCATTTGAAACTTTTTCTGCAAAAACATCGGTTTCCTTCTCCATGGATGGTGTCAGCTCCTACTCTTTTGGAGGTCAGTTGAGAATAAAGAGGGATAGTGTCATTGTCTTATCCATTCAGCCGATAGCTGGCGTGGAGGTGGCAAGAGCTATGATCGATACGTCGGGTGTTGTGTTAGTCGACCGAATGAACAAGCGCTATTGCACCTCTTCCTTTGCAGAGATGAAAACGAACTTTGGTTTGGATGTGAACTATCATTCCATTCAGGCTGTGTTCTCAAATACCCTTTTCGCTTACGAAAAAAACAGCGACGCTCATGAAAAGGATTTCAATAAAACGGAGATACCAGGAAATAAGACACTGCTGCAGCGTGTGGCGCTTGGATTGTCACAAGAGTTTGTCGTTGACTCTTTATTACAGTCGGGTACAATCCTGAGTGAGATGGGCGATGTGAAATGGAACTATATGGATTTCTCGGCTAATGTTGGAGGACGTAAATTCCCGATGAAAACGGAAATTGTTTTGAAGTCCAACAAACGAACTCCATCCTCCAGTCATCAGCTCTCTTACCTTAGTTTGGCTTTTTTACATAAGAGAGTGGAGGTAGATGGTACGATGAATTTTGCATATAAAATACCCGATTCATACCAAAAGATTTCTTTGGAAGAGATTGTTGAACTTTATTTTAAAAAATAGGTAGGCTTGAGGTTTTGTAAATACATATTGACTCTTTTCCTTGTCGTGGGACTTGCCTTTGTGCAGGTGCCAGGTGTCTCTTCGCTATATGCCCAGACAAAGAAACCTCAAACAACAAATACTCAGAAAAAGCCAACATCGACTCAAAAACCCGCTCAAAAAACGGCTCAGAAACCTGCACAGAAGACGGCTCAGAAATCTACTCAAACCTCTTCCAATTCCAAAAAGAGAAACGATGAGATAAACTCATTAAAGAATAAACAGAATCAGATTAAAAATCAGATTAATAAAACAGACCAAAAACTTTCTGATACGCGTAAGAGCACCAAACAATCCCTTGCTGAATTGGAACGTTTGAATGCAGATATCGAATATCGCGACAATCAAATCAGACGCCGTTCTTCTGAGATAGAGCAGATTAACGATCAGATAGACTCGTTGGATGTGAGTGTGAGAAATCTCTCGCAGCAATATGATCAGATGCGTAAGAAATTCATGGATATGATCTATTACGCATACATGACCAAGAATAAACAGAATATGATGCTCTATGTTCTTTCGAGTGATAACTTTCAGGAGGGTTACCGTCGATATCAGTATCTCTCCAGTTTGGCAGAGATGAGAAAAGAACAGTCCATCGAATTGGCTGCGACCAGAAAGAATCTGCAGTCTCAGCGTGATAAGATGAATTTGTTGAGGGCGAAGACCGAGGAACTATTGAAAAAACAGGAACAGGAGAAGGTATATTCGTTGGATCAGAAACAGAAACAAAATCGGTTGGTGGAGTCGCTTCGTACGCGAGAGAAAGAGCTGAAACAGGAGTTGCGAAACCAACAGGTGGCAGCAGATAATCTCAATCGTAAGATTCAGGATGTCATTGCTAAACAAGCCGCAGAGGCAGCAGCTGCTAGAAAGAAACAACAGCAACAACAAAAGAAACCGACAACTACTACGAATACTCAAAAGACAAATCCTCAGAAAACCACCCCGACAAACACTGCTAGTAAAACTTCCGACTATGTTTTATCGAATGAGGAGAAGATCATCGCAGGTGGGTTTTCTAAAAATAAAGGTTTGTTGATGTGGCCCGTAAAGGGAACGATAACAGGACGTTTTGGGTCACAACCTCACCCCGTCTTAAAAGATGTGACCATCAATAACAAAGGTATCTATATCTCTGCTGCACCCGAATCAAAGGCGATGGCTGTATACGACGGTGTTGTCTCTCAATGTTTCACTGTTCCTGGCGGTAACAATGCGGTGATCGTCCGACATGGTAAGTATTTGACGGTTTATGCTAATTTGACACAGATCTATGTGAAAAATGGAGATAAAATAAAAAGAAACACACCCATTGGTAAGATTTACAAGGAGGCAGATACGAATAAAGCCACTTTGTTCTTCCAAGTCTGGGAAGAGAAGACACTTCTCAACCCACAATTGTGGTTACATAAATAAAAAAAGAAAAATTTAATACTATTGAAATATGGAAAACGAAACAAGAAAGGAGATTGATCTAATCGACGCATTGCGTGATTTAGGTGTTGGTATCTGGAACCTGATAAAAAAAGCTGTATATGGCATTGGTTGGGTCGTCCGTCTGATTTATCAGGAGAAGTTCATTATTCTACCCATCGTTATATTGGGTGTTTGTTTAGGAATCTATCTAAACAGACAAAGAGTTTATAGAGCAGAGGTGGAATTGAAATTCAATTGCCACGACTCTTATTTCTATAAGAATATGATCGACCCGTTATATAATCAGTGTAAATATCGTGATATTAATACCATTGCTTCTGACTTTGGTTTGGATCCGAAAAAAGCAGAAAAGATTGTTAATATCCAATCATTCTTCTATGTAGATGTATTGTCTGATGGTACTCCTGATTATATCGACTATAAAGGTGTTTTCAACTCATCGGATACGATGGATATCATTATGTCAGACCGTCTCCGCTTGTTAGTGGATTGTAAAGATACTGCCATGTTCTCTAAGATGGATGATATGTTTCTCTATTTCTTCTCTCAAAATCCTCAAATCGTAAAGGAGAACACACTGAGAAAAAAACAGTTGGATGAAAAAATCACGGCGACTTCTAATGAGATTATGATGCTGGATAGCTTGCGTAAACGTGAATATTTTATTCGTAAACGTGATGTTCAGTTGTCTACAGATAAAATGGTGTTGGTAGAGCGTGAGATGAAGCTTTACCACAATGAAATCTTGAGTTTGGAGAACTTGAAACAGCAGCTAGTGTGGGAACGTGATGTGTTTGAGAACGGTGTTAGTTTCTCAAGTCGTTTCGATGCGAATCCTCATCCAATCAACGGAAAAATTAAGACAGGTTTATTCTTTGGTTTTGTCTTCCTCATATTGGGTGTTGGTATAGCCCTTATTAAAGTCAACAGAAAGAATATCTTGGCATTCTTACGAAAGGATCTTTAGTGATGAAAAGGTATCGTTGGGGAATCATTGGTACTGGGCATATTGCCGGACAGTTTGCTGAAGGACTTCGAATTCTTCAAAAAGCGCAGTTGTATGCTGTGGCATCCCGTTCGGAAGAGAAAGCGGCGGGTTTTGCTAAGCAATACGCTTTTGAGAGAAGTTACGGTTCTTATCAGGAACTGCTCAATGATCCATTGGTGGATATTGTTTACATTGCCACTCCCAACCACCTACATAGTTCGTTGACATTAGAAGCTTTGGCAGCGAAAAAAGCAGTGCTGTGTGAAAAACCATTGGGTTTGTCTCCTGTTGAAGTTCAACAGATGAACCAAGCATCAGAATCCAACCATTGTTTTCTGATGGAGGCTATGTGGACAGCCTTTTTGCCCTCTATGAGGATACTTCGAGAAAGAATTCAACAGAATGAGATTGGAGAACTATTGCTGTTAAAGGCAGAGTTTGGAATCCATCCTCCATATAATTCCCAAAGCCGATTGTTCAATCCTGCAATGGGAGGGGGCTCTGTTTATGATATTGGTATATATCCACTCTTTTTGTTTCATTATCTGTTGGGTACGCCAGTAAACGTCTCGTCTGAGATATCACTTGCTCCTACAGGAGTGGATATGACGGCCGTCATGACGTTGCGCAGTCAGTCGGGTTGCATTGCCTCTTTGCTCTCTTCCTTCGCTTGCGATTTGAAATCGGATGCAGTGATTGTGGGGGAGAAGGGTTCTCTTCGATTGGATCGTATGTTTCACATGCCAACACGTTTATATCGACAATTGAGAGGAGAACAGGAAGAGACGGAGATTCCAATAGAATATATTGGTAATGGATACAATTATGAGGCGGAAGAGGCTATGAGATGTTTGGATGAAGGTAAGATAGAGAGTGAGATATATTCTCATGCTTTTTCGTATGAGTTGTCGAACACCATCTCGAAGGTGCTGAAGAAAAAGAGTTAATTAATTTCAAAATACGTTAGGTAAGTGGCACTGAATTATATATGGGTTTTCTTCTTTCTTGCATCAATGGTTGTTGCAGGAGTGCAGTTTTTTCTCTTTGGGGATTATAATGTGTTTGAAAGAATTGTCTCCAGCACATTTGAGATGTCCAAGTTTGCCGTGATGGATATAGCACTTCCTTTGGGAGGTGTGATGATTCTGTGGTTAGGATTGTTGAATATTGGCGAACGAGCTGGAGCCATTAATTTTCTTTCTCGCATCATTGCACCGTTTTTCTCTAAGTTGTTCCCAGAGATCCCTGCTGGTCATCCTGCAAATGGTCATCTTGTGATGAATTTTGCAGCCAATATGTTAGGACTTGATAATGCTGCCACCCCTATCGGATTAAAGGCAATGAATAGTCTGCAGGAACTGAACCCGCAAAAAGATGTGGCATCCAATGCCCAGATTATGTTTCTTGCCTTGAATACATCGGGATTAACCATTATTCCAGTTACCATTATGGCCCAGAGAGCCATCATGGGTGCTGCCAACCCAACAGATATCTTTATCCCATTGCTCATCTCCACCTTTTTCTCTACGATTACTGCGATATTGTATGTCGGTATTCGTCAGAAACTGAATATATGGAATGGTGTGGTTTTGGGGTGCATTCTTGGTTTGGTTGTCTTTATCATCGGTTTGGTTTATGCCTTTTCGTTATTGGATACCGAGACGGCCTCCATGGTTTCAAAGGTGGGTGGCAACTTCTTGCTATTCGTTATCATTATGATCTTTGTGGCAGTGGGAGCTTATAAGCGAATAAATGTTTATGAAGCCTTTGTTGATGGGGCTAAATCGGGGTTTGAGACAGCCATTAAGATACTTCCATATTTGGTGGGTATGTTGGTGGCTATTGGCGTGTTCCGTGCTTCTGGTGCTATGGATTTGATGATAAAGGGTTTGCAACACCTCTTTTCCTTTATCTTTACGGATGTGCGTTTTGTGGACTCTCTCCCTACCGCATTAATGAAACCTTTAAGTGGTAGCGGTGCTAAGGGTATGATGGTTGAGGCTATGAAGACATACGGAGCCGACTCTTTCACAGGACGTTTGTCATGTATGTTCCAAGGTTCTGCAGATACTACATTCTACATTATTGCACTCTATTTCGGTTCTGTAGGAATCAAAAAAACAAGATATGCCGTAACCGCAGGTTTGGTGGCCGACCTTGGTGGTATTATTGCTGCCATTTTGGTGGCTTACTGCTTCTTTGGTTGAGTGGAAGAAATTAACATTTATGCAGATAAAAACAGATGATGGGGAAAAAGCATATTATAATGTTGAACATGTAAATGAGACTGTTTTCTATGAAGAGGAGGTAACACCAGATATCAACCATCAGTTTGAATATGTTGATCTTGGTCTCCCAAGCGGTACGCTATGGGCAACCTGCAACATATTCTGCCACTTATTGGTCATCTTCATGTGACAAAGAAGTGGCATTTGTCATGCTTTTAAATATATATGCGGAGCGCGCAGCTGGCACGTTTATTTTCCATCCGGAATGTGAAGGGAAAAACGAAGAGCGTGCATACGGTCGGTATGTACGTGCTGTACGATCCACTCCTTAGGCTCTAAGGAAGAAATTAATTTAGAAGGAAATCACCTATCCAAACGCATTGCACACCGTTGATATTGCCACATTGAAGTTTATCAGCCACAACAATGTATTTGGGGTGATTATCTTTTATCTCTTGAAGGGGAGTCAATTCTCGTAATCGTGTTTTTTCATCCTCCATCGTATATGTTACTTGTACGTAGATAATATCGTTGCCATTTATAGCGACAAAATCTACTTCCAACGATCCCAATTTACCGATATATACTTTGTACCCTTTGCGTATAAGGTGCAGATAGACCAAATTCTCTAGATAGCCAGCTATTAAATCTGGCATATAACCATATTTGGAATGGAGCAGGGAGATATCCGAAAAGAAGAATTTCTCATTTGTTTGCAGTACCTCTTTCCCCTTCAAATCGTATCGATTCACCCTGTGGATGATATACGAAGACTCTAATGCGCGCACATAGTTATACAGTGTCTCCACATCAATCTTTCGTTGTTGGTTTTTCAGATATGCAGAGATGTTTTTAGCACTAAATGCATTCCCTATGTTGATCATCAGATAACCCGCCAAACGTTCTAATGCGTCAATGTTTCGAATGTTATTTCTTTGGATGGTGTCTCGCAGCAACACTGATGCAAAGATATCAGAAACGATCTTGTAAACTTCCTCCTCCGTGTGTTCTGCGTTATGAGCGGAAGGGAACCCACCCTCTCTAAGGTAACGGTAAAAAGCCTTTTCGGTTTCTTCTATGGAATGGAACTCCATAAATTCGGACAGAGACAGAGGAAATACGGGAATCTCAATGTAACGTCCTGTTAAATAGGTTGATAACTCAGATGATAACATCCTGGAATTGGAACCTGTTATATAAACATCAACATCAAAATCCACCATAAAAGAGTTGACCGCCTTTTCCCAATTTTTCACTTCTTGGATTTCGTCTAAAAAGATGTATGTTTTGCCATCGGGACTTATCTTTTGACTAATATAGTTGTATAATGCCACAGAGTCCAACAGATTGATCCATCGAAAACTTTCGAAGTTGATATACACAATACGATTCTCAGGAATGCCTTGGTGCAGTAATTCATCGCGGATCATTTTTATCAGCTCAGATTTACCACTTCGCCTAATACCAGTCAGAACCTTTATGATGGGTTGGTTCACAAAAGGCATTATTTTCTTTATGTACAAATCTCTTTTTATCATACTTATCGGGTTATACTCCATCAAACCACACAAAATTTAATAGTTTATCGGGTTGTACTCCGATAAACTATGCAAATATAATACTTTTATCGGATAATACTCCGATAAACTTTTAAAAAATAGAGGAGATGATTCTTTCGGAGGAGGAACGCATCATTGAGATGGAGGGTAGGTCGATCCTATAGTGCCCGACAATCTCTGCCTTCATATTTTGCAGACATCACAAAAACTTATATCTTTGAAAACAAATTAAAAAACTGATTTTTACGAACCAGACAGTAAGAATTTTTAAATAGTAACATACAGCATTAGCTATTATTCTTGTCCAAATCAAAAGCCTGCAAACTGATGATTTAGAATTATCGGATATACGCTAATCCACGGAGAGTCGTACGCTTCCCGTTGCACCATGTAGAGTTGATGCTCATGCCGTTAAGGTGTGGGCTAATTCAATGGTGCAACGGAGTTCTTGCAGGCTCTCCGTGGACAAGATGGAAAGGCCCGCACCTTTCTTTTGCCCGATAGCGAGATTGATAGTGATGCGCTAACTATCAATCAAGATATGGCAAACAAAAACCTAAATCAGGCAAAAAGTGCCAAGAAGGATGAGTTTTATACTCAGTTGGCAGACATTGAAAACGAATTGAAGCACTACAAACAACACTTCAAGGATAAAGTGGTGCTCTGTAACTGTGATGACCCTCGCATCAGCAATTTCTTTCACTATTTCAGCTATAATTTTGAACAGTTGGGCTTGAAGAAGTTGATCACCACTTGCTATAAAAGCCAAGAACGTGACTTGTTTAGCCAAAACAATTCGGAGCGTGCTATTTGGCTTGAATATTTCGGTGATAAGAACAACAACTGTGTGCCCGACCCCGAAGAAATCGGCATCCATTACTTTAAAGGAGATGGAGACTTCCGTTCTGCTGAGTGTATAGAACTGCTCAAGGAGGCTGATATTGTGGTGACCAATCCTCCCTTTTCTCTCTTCCGTGAATATGTGGCACAATTGATGAAGTATGAGAAGAAGTTTGTGATTGTGGGTCATCAAAACGCTATTCATTATAAAGAGATATTTCCTTTGATCAAGAATAACAAATTGTGGTTGGGTTATGGTTTTAAAGGTGGTGCAGGTCATTTTATTAGTAAATATGAAGATACAGCAACGGCCGGAGATCATCGTGAAGGTATGATTCGAGTATCAGGCGTGACATGGTTTACAAACTTAGAGATACAAAAACGTCATGAGGATTTAATCCTTTATAAAACATATAATCCAGAAGAATACCCCAAATATGATAATTTTAATGCTATAGAATGTTGTCCAACAGCTAATATACCTTCTGATTATTACGATTTAATGGGTGTTCCTATCACATTCTTAGATAAATACAACCCAGATCAATTTGAGATAGTGGGGATTTTAAATCATGGGTGCGATAATGAATTTGATTTGGCTAAACCCATACTATATGGCAAAGAAAAATTTGCCCGCATTCTCATCCGTCGCCGTCAACAAAACGATATATCCGCTTCATCTTCACAGATTTATCCACAGAGCGACCAACAATCAAGCATGGCGGCAGAGAATCAGGCAGATTATGGACTTGAAAAATAAATTATTCACGATAAAATACACTATACCATGGAAATTAAATTACACAAGATAACAGTCCGCGACCTAGCCAACGGTTTTGTGGACAATGCTGAGAATGGAGTCGTTGCCTTCGGTGGCAAACTGGACGTGCGTCCGCCCTATCAACGTGAGTTTGTTTATAAGGAGAAACAGCGCGACGCCGTCATCGACACTCTTACACAGGGCTTTCCTCTCAATGTGATGTACTGGGCAACACGCGAAGATGGCACGTTCGAGATCATCGACGGGCAACAACGCACCATCTCTATTTGTCAGTATGTGAACGGAGACTTCGCCTATATGTTAAGGTACTTCCACAATCTGCAGAACGATGAAAAGGAGAAAATCCTCAATTACGAACTGCAAATCTACATCTGCAGTGGAACCGAAAGTGAGAAGCTCCGATGGTTCAAAACTATCAACATAGCTGGCGAGGAGCTGACAGCGCAGGAACTCCGTAATGCGGTCTATGCTGGCAGTTGGGTGAGTGATGCAAAGCGTTATTTCAGCAAAAACAATTGTGCCGCCTACGGGTTAGCGAGCAAGTACGTGGATGGCAAACTTAATCGTCAGGAATATTTGGAAACAGCCATCCGGTGGATTTCAAAAGGAAACATCGAGGTCTATATGGGCAATCACCAGCACGATCCTAACGCAGTCGCACTCTGGAATCACTTCAGCAGTGTCATCAACTGGGTGAAGGCCCTCTTCCCCAAATACCGCAAAGAGATGAAGGGCGTGGATTGGGGAACGCTGTACGAAAAATTCAAGGAGCAATCGTTGGATGCTACTGCGTTGGAAGAAAAGGTAACGAAACTGATGATGGACAGTGATGTGCAGAAAAAGTCGGGCATCTACGCCTACGTATTAGACGGCGACGAGCACCACCTGGGCATCCGCGCGTTTGACGACAACACGAAACGAGAGGTCTATGAGCGTCAGCAAGGCATCTGCAAAATCTGTGGCAAACATTTCGACATAGAACAGATGGAAGCCGACCACATCACCCCATGGAAAGAGGGTGGCCGCACCATCGCCGAGAATTGCCAGATGCTGTGCAGGGAGTGTAATCGGAGGAAGAGTGATAAATGATAGATAAAACAGTCGCCACGCATTCTCGATGAATCGTGGCGACCACTCTCGTTTATAGAAGCATAGATTTTTCCTAGTGTGATTCCGTATGTTTATTACTGAGATTTATTCTGTAAATTTATTAACTAAGAGTTAGACCATCATTGTTCGGATTTATCATCGAAATAATATCCAAGACCTTGTTTGTTGGCGATGCAATGCGCGTAGGGTCCCAGTTTTTTGCGAAGTCGGGTGATGTTCACATCGACAGTACGTCCCGTAACCACCACACCCGTCCAAACTTTTTCCATGAGTTGCTGGCGGGAGCAGATGGATCCTCTGCAAGATAGAAGTTCGTAAAGCAAATTGAACTCCGTGAGCGTGAGATTAATAGGTTCCCCATCAATATAAACCTCTTTCTTGTCGCAATCCATGTGTAATCCGCGGAAGAAGATGCGACGTCTTCCTATTCGTGCTTCTAGTATGTTAATGATATAATCACCTATTTTTTCGCAACTGGCGATAATGTCGGTACAGAGTGTTGTGACGATGTAAGAGTCTCTCTTTGTATTCACATTGGTGACGTTTTCATTTTTTATTTTATCTCGCAACGCATTGATGTCGTTTTCAATCTCTAACGAAGGTTCAATGGTTACGTTTTCTCGTCTTCCGTTCATGACAACCATCATCTGAGTGATGGCTTCGTTTACAAGGTGCATCATTTCGTGCATATATTCGTACTGTTGTAGAGAGAAATCTTCGTCAAGTTCATTTCGTTGATGAATGGTTTGTGAAATCTTCCGACATGAGTCACCGATAGATTCCAATTCTCCTATCATACGTAGCATGGAACGTATTTTCCCCTTTGTATCGTCAGACAATCGTTCATTGCTCACCTTCTCCAAATAGGAGGCGATTTCTATTTCCATGCGATCAGCTATTTCTTCGTATTTGCAGATTCGCTCGTGTTGACGTTCGATCTCTTTTTTTTCCTTTTCATCGAGCAAACTCCTCACCATGCCAAACATACGTTGCATACGTTCGGCAAAGTGTATCACCTCTTTTTGCGCTTGAAGTACAGAGATTTCAGGTGTTGTCATGAGTCCTCCGTTGATGAAATGCAGCGTGACAGGTTGTCGTTCCTTCTCGCTTGTCTCAGGCAAAAGACGACAGACAATTCGTTCTATCTGAGAAACGAAAGGCAATAGGATGGATGTGTTGATTAGGTTGAAGCAGGTATGGAACATGGCTAGTACAACGGGAAGTCGCGCTACCTGTCCAGATGCTTCAGGATCATAGTTGACCAGCCAACAGACCATATTGACGAATGGGTAGAACACACATAAAACCCATAAAACGCCGAACACATTGAACAGCAAGTGAGCCAATGCCGCTCGTCGTGCAGGAATGCCCGCACCCATGGCTGCCAGGTTGGCTGTCGCCGTAGTGCCAATATTCTCGCCCATTACCAGTGCTATGCCAAGGTGGATGGGGAGGACCCCCGTGGAGCAGAGCAAGATGGTGATGGCCATCACAGCAGCCGATGATTGCACAACACATGTTATCAGGGTGCCGACAAAGAGAAAAATGAGGATGGTGAAGTGACTGCTTGTGTCGAATGATGAAAAGAAAGCCACTACACTTGCGTTGTGCTCCAGATCCATGCTTTTTCCTGTGGAGTTGAGCATCACCAACGACCAGAATAGAAAAGCTATTCCGAATAAGAAATCACCAGCCACACGATGTTTCTTTTTGTAGATGAGCAACATACCCAACATAAAAGCGGGGAAGACAACATTCGACAGATCCACATTGTATCCTAACGACATGATCCAAGCGGTAAGCGTAGTACCAATATTAGCTCCCATGATGATGCTGATGGCCTGTGTCAGCGTCAGAAGACCCGCAGAAACAAACGAAACAGTCATAACAGTGGTTGCCGAAGAGGATTGTACGGCACACGTCACAAACATACCAGTGAGCATACCTGTAATACGGTTGGATGTCATCCTTGCTAATATATGGCGCAACCCTGGTCCAGCCATTTTTTGCAACGCTTCACTCATTATCTTCATTCCATAGATAAGCAAAGCAAGAGATCCCAAAAGCTTTACAACGATTCCTATAGTCATGATTTCATTTATTGCATGATGGTACAAAATTAAGATGAAGGGACCATAATCGAAAAAAGTAGGTGTTACAAATCGGTTACAATTAGCAAAAAAACATATTGTAGCACATCGCCGATAATTGCCAGATGTTGTGTGGGGAATGCAGTTGACGGAAGGAGGGACGGTAAAATACTTGTTTCGAATGATTCTGCTATACGGTTCTTTCGTTTAAATGAGTCAGAGAATGAAATTTTTAATATTTTTTAGGATTTGATAAGAATAATTTATATACTTGCATAGCAATTGATTTATTTTGTCAGTGCAACTTAGTTATTAACCTTAAAAAATTAGTATTATGAAACTTACAGCTCCAACTAGTGTTGTTTTTATTATTTCCTTAGTCTTAGGACTTTTAGGTTTATTAGGTAGATTAGCAGTAATCGGTGGATTTATCGCAGCCAACGCATTCTGGTTCGTATTCGCAGGATTGATTTTGTTGGCATTGGCTTGCGTGTTGAAGGGCCTATAATCCAATTGTAAAGATTAGGAAGTCCGAGCCTTTGGCGTTCGGACTTTTTTGATGGGTTTTAGCGGTGAAACCCATAAATTCACCTCTAATTTTGTTTAACCATTATTACATATTCAATACCTATTTTGCTGAGAAATGAATAAAATTTCCTAATTTTGCGTGGTGTTATTGTGTAAAAAGGATTTTATCGAGAGAGAGTCCTTGTAAAGGTATTTTTATATAATGGGAAAGTTAAGAAACATTTTGCTAGGAATTTCATTATATTCCGTGCAAACACTATTTGCAGGAGTTAAATTTAATGAAGTGATGCCATGTAATATCTCATCTTACATGGACAAGGGGTTGACGTTCAATTTTTCTGGTTATGTGGAATTTTATAACTCTGATACAGTATCGATCAATTTGCAGGGTTATAAGATTGTTCATGAAAATCGTACAGGCAAAGATCTTTATGAGAAGAAGTGGGAGTGGACAATTCCTGATTCTTGTGTCGTGTCGAAAAAAGGATATCAGGTGATTTTCTTTGATGAGGTGAAGGGCATTAATCATTCTATTTACAAACTTGATGCTGATGGCGGTAAACTTTACTTGTACAATAAAGGAGGAAAATTGGTCAACCAATTTACCTATCCTGCCATGAAGGTCCATGTTGCGTATGGTCCGGATGGTTTTATGGAGCCATCTCCAATGAAGAAAAATACGCTTGCTGTGAAATCCCTCTCGGAGGGACGTTGTGCTCAACCTGTTTTTAGTGGGGCTCAACCTGGAGTCCTAACTGAAGCTGCCAAATTGAAAATCACTTGTTCGACCCCGAATGCAGTGATACGATATACAATGGATGGAACCGAACCTACGAGCGTAAGTGACACTTTCCCTTCTTCTGGCAAAGAGATTAAATCGAATAAGGTGCTTCGAGTCCGTGCTTATGCTGAGGGTTATTTGCCAAGTCCTATCGTGACGGGCTCTTTCCTATTTGTAGATGATGCACATAAGTCGTGTGGTGGTGGGTATACGGTGCCTATCGTCTCTCTGGTGGTTGACAATTACTATCTGGAGGATGATTCCGTCGGAATGTGTGTGAAAGGTGTGAACGGTGCTCCAATCAACATCTCTTGTTTGGGCTCTGGAAAGGCTAATTTTATGAGAGATTGGTTGCGTCCTGCCAATTTTGAATACATAGTGGATGGTCAGCAGGTATTGACACATGAGGTGGAAATCGGTATCATGGGTGGCTGCTCTCGATCCAATTCGGTGAAGTCATTCAAAGTGAAAGCTGGAAAGAAACTAGGTTCTGGTAATAACATCTTGAATTATCGCTTCTTTGAAGATAAACCAGACAATGAGTATACGAGCGTGCATATTCGTAATGGTGGTAATGCCTATGATGCTTCTGCTGTTCGATGTCGTGATGGCTACATGCAGTCGTTGGCGAGGGCAATGAATGTTGATTATCAAGCATATCAGCCTGTGGCCTATTTCATCAACGGTAAATACAAAGGATTGATGGGCTTGCGCGAACGTACGAGTGACGATTTCGTGGAGGCTAACCATAAGGTGGACGACATCGACATGATAAAAATCACCAACCAAAATGGAGTGGAACCTACATCGGGTGACAGTATCGCCTATTTTGAAATGGTTAACTTCCTCGAAACGGCTAATCCAACTGCGCCTAACTACTATGATCAGGCGGCTAAGTATATTGATATGAACGAATACATTGATTACCTTGTCATGGAACATTTCATTGTTAATACCGATTGGCCAGGTAACAACTGTAAGTTGTGGCGTGAGAAGGAGAATGGTCGCTTCCGTTGGATTTTATATGATACCGACTTTGGT
This sequence comes from Paludibacteraceae bacterium, assembly GCA_017430235.1. Taxonomy (GTDB): domain Bacteria; phylum Bacteroidota; class Bacteroidia; order Bacteroidales; family Paludibacteraceae; genus UBA1181. Next base: position 55,893 of record JAFRNH010000108.1, read on the forward strand.
TTGGGTCTATACCCAAGTGCACCCAACTATTGTGTCAAGCAACTTAATTCCATTAAGTGGTGCATGGGAGAGGGTGATACCATTAACTGGTCGAATGGAGTGAAGGTTTCACAAAACAATTATAAAGCTGATGCAGAGGCAGAATGGAAAGTTACCATCTTCAAACATTTAATGCAAAACGAGGTGTTCAAAGAGAAATTTTTGAATAGGAATCTGATTCATTTGGGTACAACTTTCACGGAAGGGCGCGTTCAGGATGTATGGGACAGTTTGTATGCCGTTGTGAAGGACGAATATTGTGCCTCTTTCCACTCTACGAATCTGAAGGATTTGCCTGCCGTTTCCAGTATGCTCTCCTTTGCAAAGGAACGTCCGCAGTATATGTATCAATACTTGCGTGATTATTATCAATTGGGCTCATTGCTTTCGCTTGATTTCAGTTCGAATGTGAAGGGTGTACGATTTATGATGAATGATGAGTTGGTGAATATGCCATCCTTCTCAGGTAAATATTTTAAGGGAAAGAATCTGAAACTTGAGGCAATCGCTCCTTGGGGTTATCGATTCGTACGATGGGAAATGTCGGATGGGGATGTCTCTGTTGATGTGTTGAATAAGTCGACCGAGTGGAAGTTTGCCTACGATTCCATTGGACAAAAGGATAATTCGTGGACCAAGGCTTCGTTTAATGATTCGTTGTGGGCAACAGGTCATGGCAAGATGGGTTATGCAGATGACACCACCTCCTACCAAACAGTGCTCGACTATGGCGACGACGTGGATCATAAATACATGACCTCTTATTATCGGACGAAGATAAACCTTGAGGATACCAGTTGTATCAAAAACATCAAACTATCTATAGTTTATGATGATGGTTTCGTGCTCTATGTGAATGGAAAGGAGTTTATGCGTAAGAACATAAAGGGAGAAGTTGAGTATTCTACTCCGGCGACCACGTATGAGAATGATGCCGTGAAGGATACCACCATCACTCGTTTCAGTGCCTTCAAAAAGGGTAAGAATGTGATAGCGGTCGAGGTACATCAGGAAAAGGCTACAAGTTCGGATATGACTTTCCAAATGAGTATGAAGGTCAACTATAAGAATGATGTTGTGTCTGGTCGATACAAAGAGCCTATTTTGACCACTACATTGACGCAAGACCAAAAGTTTAAAGCCATCTTCGAGAAGGTGGAGGATTGTCCGGAATTGCCATTGTTGATTTCGGAGGTTGCTCCATCGAATAATTCAGAGTCGGATGTAACCGATGAGTATGGTAATCATCCAGATTGGTTTGAGATTTACAATAATGGTGCAGATACGATTAATATCGCAGGTCTCTATCTGACAGATAATCCAAACAAACCATTTAAGAGTCAGATTCCTTATGGATACGAGGATACTAAGTTGGCTCCTGGTTCCCATTTCTTGTTATGGGCTGATAACAAACCTTTCAGAGGTGTCCATCATGCAGATTTCAAATTGAATAATACGAAGACGGAGTCGTCTCTCTATATGTATCGTGGATGTGATGATTCAGCACCAATTGATGTTGCCACCTACACACCATTGCCGCAGAATGCCTCCATGGGTAGAGCGGATGATTCATCCGACACTTGGACCACCTTTTTTGTGGATTGCAAGGATAGCGATGCCTCATTAGTCTATTTGCCTTCTCCTAATGCGGAGAATGGTAAGGAGAGTCTTAGTTGTGGCGAATCAGGTTCGGTGACAACAGATGACATTGATAATGACAAGGTAAGCTGTTACCCTAATCCAACGATGGGTGAAGTGACTGTCTCTGTGAAAGAGGCATCTCAAATCAAGATAAGTCTATACGATGGTTTAGGCCGTTTGTGTGGATCCTATTCAAAAGATTCATCAGAGATGCAGATAGATGTTACTTCGTTGCCAGCAGGTGTGTATACCATGCAGATCGTTTCCGATTCTGGTATTTATCGTCAAATGCTTTTGAAGAGATGATGATGTTGTCAGAATGATTGTTGCTGATTTAGACGGACGCGGCACGCCACGTCCCTACAGAGGGAAAAATCCCACGAAATGAAATTAGATGGATTCTAAAAAATCATTTCGTGGGATTTCTCTTAAAATTGTGTAACTTTGCAAAAAATATAGACGATAAAACAATTCATAATGAAGAAATTATTGATGGCATCAGACCTTGGTGATTTGAACAAGGCTGTGCAAGAGGCATTAGAGATAAAGAAAGACCGTTATGCATTCAAAAAGTTGGGTGAAAACAAGACATTGCTATGTGTTTTCTTCAACAACAGTTTACGTACACGATTGAGTACCCAAAAGGCGGGTATGAATCTTGGCATGAACACGATCGTGTTGGATGTGAACCAGGGTGCATGGAAGTTGGAGACAGAGCGTGGTGTGGTGATGGACGGTGACAAGTCAGAACACCTATTGGAGGCCATCCCTGTTATGGCTCAGTTCTGTGACGTGATTGGAGTACGTTCATTCGCGCGCTTTGAAAACAAGAAGTTTGATTACGAAGAGACCATCCTCAATCAGTTTATCAAATATTCAGGTAAACCAGTATTCAGTATGGAGTCGGCAACAGCCCATCCATTGCAAGCATTTGCCGATTTGATTACGATTGAAGAGCATAAGAAGGTGGCACGTCCTAAGGTGGTGATGACATGGGCACCCCATCCAAAATCGTTGCCACAAGCAGTACCTAACTCATTCGCTGATTTCATGAATGAGGCGAATGTGGATTTCGTCATCACCCATCCGAAGGGATATGAGTTGGATGAGAAGTTCGTTCGTGGAGCCAAGGTGGTGTATGATCAGGATGAGGCATTGAAGGGAGCTGACTTTGTCTATGCGAAGAACTGGTCGGCTTATCAGGATCCTAACTACGGACAGATATTAAGCAAGGATATGAGTTGGACAGTAAGCGCAGAAAAGATGGCACTTACCAACAATGCGTTTTTTATGCATTGCCTTCCTGTTCGTCGTAATATGATTGTGACGGATGATGTGATAGAGAGTCCTCAATCATTGGTGATTCCAGAGGCTGCCAATCGTGAGATTTCTTGTGAAACGGTGTTGAAACGTATATTGGAAAGTATCCGTTAAAGAAATGGTATGTAAAAAGTAGAGGGTAGGTTAAAAGTTGATTTTTTAACTTGCCTTACTTTTTTTTGTGAAATTTTATTTTATTCAATTTGTAAGTGTATGATTAAAAGAATTTTAAGTGTAGGGTTCTTTGTATGTAGTGTTCTGTTTGCGAACGCATCCGTTCAGTACATGACAATAGAGAAAAAAAATGGGGAGAAGTATAGCTTTTTGCTTGAAGAAAGTCCTGTTATAACATGCAGTGATGGTAATTTTGTGGTAAATGGTAATGCTAAAACAAGTTTTGCTATTAGCGAGGTGAAAAATTATCATTTTTCAGAGGAAAGTGAAACAGGGGTAAAGGAATCTCACGTAGATGTGCTACGTATTGTAAGTCTTGATGAAAATACGTTACAGATACAGAATGCGTCAGCTTTTGAAAAAGTGATGTTAGTTCAATCTAATGGTAAGCTTTTTTCTGTTACGACATCAGACAGTGAAGGAACAGCAAATGTTAAACTTCCCGACCAGAAGGGGGTATACGTTCTTGTAGTAGGAATAAAGTCAATAAAAATCATTCGTAAATAATTTATAGGGGAAAAGATGAAAAAATTTTTACTATCAGTGATGGTGTTCATGCTTGCTATTATAGCGAGTGCATTGACCTATATGCAGGTGAAAACTACCGATGGACAAATTGTAAGATATAATGTAGATGAAATCAAGCAAATTGATTTCGAGAAAGATGCAACGACTTCAACAATGTATATGTGTATGAAGACAAATGATGGGAAGGTAGACAAATATGATGTAGAGAAGGTGATGGAGGTGTCGTGTTTAGAAGACACTATTGTATATGATACAACAGGAACTGTAGCACAAGGGGTGTCTGTCAGTGGTAAAATGAATGAATATACCTTTGTGGATCTTGGTTTGGAAAGTGGATTGTTGTGGGCAACTTACAATGTGGGTGCAACAAAACCGACAGAGAGTGGTGATTACTTTGCTTGGGGAGAGACAAAAACAAAGGATATGTATAATAGTAGTAATTATAAATGGTATGAAGGGTCAAGTACTTCAGTGAGCAAGTATTATTATAAGCGTAAATTCGGTGAAATATATTTAGAACCAGAAGATGACGCGGCAATTGTGAATTGGGGATACCCTTGGCATATGCCATCACGTCAGGATTTGAAAGAAATGGTTGATGGGTGTGATTGGGAATGGACAGAGGATTTTAATGGCTCGGGGATGGCTGGAATTGTCGGAACTTCGAAAAATAATAATAATACTATATTCTTTCCAGCCTCTGGAGTAGTACAGGCTGATGTCACATGTAATTGGAACCATGCTTGTTGGGCATCCTCTATTCATAATAGTTATTATTATAACGACGCAGATATTTTCATTTATGATAATAAAAGACATGATGTAGGTAATGGAGGCCAAAGAGAGTATGGAAGAGCAGTTCGAGCAGTAGTTGATACCAAGTCAAGAAATACTGTTAATTTTTACTACTCTGATAGTACTACTCTAATAGAAAGGCAAAAAATTATAGATGGCGGAACTGCAACGGTTCCAGTTGCTCCTCAAATAGCGGACTATGAATTTGTGGGTTGGAGTGATTCATCATTCACGGATATTCACAATGATTTAAATTTTTATGCAGTTTACAAGAAGATTGTAATTACTACGACTATCAGTGGTGAAATTGGAGAGCATTCGTATGTGGATTTAGGATTACCTAGTGGATTGAAATGGGCAACATGTAATATTGGAGCTACAAAACCTGAAGAATATGGTGATTATATCGCATGGGGAGAAACTAGTCCTAAAGTGGATTACTATTGGACTAATCTCAAATATTCATTAGATGCTGGAGATCATTTTTCAAAATATGTGGAAGATCGATCCTTTGGAAGTGTAGACAGTTTGTCTGTGTTGGAACCAGAAGATGACGCAGCTGTTGTTAATTGGGGCGAAGAATGGTATACTCCAACTTCAGAAGATTATAGAGAACTGATTGAAGGTTGTGATTGGAAATGGGTAAAGGACTTTAACGAAACTGGTATTACAGGAAGGTTAGGTGTATCCAAAACCAATGGAAATATCATTTTTTTCCCTGCTGGAGGATACCGCGACGATGAAGGTCTAGAGGAAATAGACAAAACAGGTTTGTATTGGGCATCAACCATAACAAGATATTCGTATTGGTCGAATTCTTTTGAAATAAACGCTCAACAAAATTCTTCAACTTCATCTGCTCGTTATTTTGGAGCAAATATTAGACCTGTTGCTAAATAAAGTGTCAGAAGTAAATATATGTCTCAAAAATCCATATAAAAATTTTAGTGGACAGTAATAATTTTGGACAGTATTAATTCCATTTGGATGGTATAAAAAAACCGCAGATTAACGTCTGCGGTTTTTTTATGATCTATTGTTTGTCTTTATGACAATTTATGAATAATCAATCCTGAACGAAGTTTTGGTTCAAACCAAGTAGCTTTTGGAGGCATGATGTTTCCGCTATCAGCAATATCCATGATTTGTTGCATGGATACAGGGTAGAGGGCCAAAGCCGTGCGCATTTCGCCGTTGTCTACACGACGTTTCAACTCTTTCAATCCACGTAATCCGCCTACAAAGTCGATTCGTTTATCGGAGCGAAGATCTTTGATGCCTAAGATCTCATCTAAGATCAGGCGACTTGAGATATCCACATCCAACACGCCGATAGGGTCTTCG
>JAFRNH010000109.1 GCA_017430235.1 Paludibacteraceae bacterium
ACTGAAAATCCTTGTGTCCCCGGTTCGATTCCTGGTGGCACCACAGAGAAAGAGAGAGTCAAATTAATGATTCTCTCTTTTTTTATGCCCTCCCAAATGGCATTCTATCCCATTTTGAATCTTCTAAAAACACACAACACAACGACACAAAAGAGGCGATGCATCTCATTCACACTGAGTGAAAAATTCCCCCGAAAAATGAATTTATAGAATCCACCTTTTTATTTGTCAAAAAAAAAGTTTGTCGTATCTTTGCATAATAGGATTTCTGTAGAGACGCAATGCATTGCGTCTCTACCCCAAAAATCCTCGAAATGAATTTAAAACAATTCGCGCAGTAAATATGCTTCAACAAAAACTTCAACAAAAGCTACAACAGAAACTTTCTCCCCTGCAAATACAGGTAATCAAGATGCTGGAAATACCTAATCTTGAACTGGAGGAAAGAATCAAACAGGAGATTGAAGCAAATCCTGCGTTGGAAGAAGGGGAAGAAGAACCCCGAGAATCAGAAGACAAGATAAAAGAAGAGGAAGATTACAACACAGACGAAAACGAAGATTATTCCCTCGACGATTATAGAGACGAAGATGACATTCCCGACTACAAACTTTACCAACCGACTGGTGGAGAAGACAAAAGGGAGGAAATCAGCATGGAGAGTTCCACCACCCTACACGACTATTTGGAGGATCAACTTCACCTTCGCCACACAGAAAAAGAAATCGAGCAACTGGCTGAATATGTTATCGGAAACATTGACCAAGATGGCTATCTGAGACGAAGCGTCGAGTCGATGGTCGACGATTATTCTTTCCAATCTGGTCTGATCATATCCGACGAGAACATGGCAAAAGCCGTGGAACTGGTACAAACATTCGAGCCCGCCGGCATCGCTTGCTTCACCTTACAGGATTGCCTCGTCAAACAATTGGAGAGAAAAAAACAGACTCCTGCCATTGCTAATGCAATCACCCTTCTCAAAAAAGACTTTCAAGATTTCTCGCAAAAGAGATACAAACAAATAGAGGCAAAAATAGGCATGTCTCAAAAAGAGATCAAAGAGGCTATCGACGAAATCATCAAACTAAACCCCAAACCGGGTAGTGCTTGGGAACCTGAAATCGTCACCAACAGCGTCCAACTCATCCCCGACTTCATCCTTGAAAACGAAGACGGGAAACTGAACTTGATCTTGAACAACGAAAACATACCTCCTCTGCGCGTCAACCGCGAATTTGCCGAACTCCTAGATGATTACACCAACGACAAGGAGAAAAACCGCAGCAAAAAAGATGCTGCACTCTTCGTCAAACAAAAACTGGATGCCGCAAAGTGGTTTATCGATGCGGTCAAACAACGTCAGGAGACCCTAATGAGAACTCTCAACGCCATTATCGAGAAACAACATGATTTCTTTATCGATGGCGACGAAACAAAACTAAAACCGCTGATTCTTAAAGACATCGCTGAAATGACTGGCTATGATGTATCCACCATCTCACGCGTGAGCAACAGCAAATACATCCAAACACAATTTGGTGTCTTCCCCATCAAATACTTCTTCTCCGAAAGTATGCAAACAAGCGATGGTGAGGAGGTATCCAGCAACGAGATAAAAGCTATCGTGGAGGAGTTGATCAAAAACGAAGACAAGTCTAATCCACTGACCGACGACCGTCTGACGGAACTACTCAAAGAAAAGGGGTACAACATTGCTCGCCGAACAGTAGCAAAATACCGCGAGCAAATCGGATTCCCTGTGGCTCGTCTCAGAAAGGAAATTTTATAAAATCACCGATTTCATCGTTATTTTTCACACTTACAGTAAAATGGAAATGACAGAAACAGAAGAACAAAAAGAATGGGAGAATGGCTCTTCTTATGAGTCTATTGAGCCAGAAGAAGGTAAGGCTCAACCTTTCTTAAATAAGATTGCCAAGATTATATCTATCATCCTTTTTCCTCTCTTCATTCCCATGTATGGGATGATTTTGTTACTGAACATGTCTGTTTTTTCTTGCTTTCCAAAAGCAAACATCCGACTTTTTTACTACATCATTGTTTTTTTCGCTATTCTGATTCCGCTGTTCTTCTATCAGCTGTTAGCTTTTACCAAGGTTATCTCCGACGTAAGAATGTACAAAAAAGAGGATCGGGTCATACCTTACATCATTACTAGCATCTGCTTTTTCATGGGTTCCTTTTTCCTTTATCGCGGTTGGATGCCGTTACAAATTGTCAATATTGCCACTGCCACATCCGTAGCGATTTTGATAGACGCTATCGTTAGCAAATGGTGGCAAATCAGTGCTCACATGACGGGCATTGGCGCATTAGTTGCTGGTATCTTTCTTGTGGGATTTGGACTACATGTGAATACAACAATCATCCTCATGATATCTCTTTTGGCAGCTGGGTTGTTGGCGAGTGCTCGCCTACAGTTGAAAAGACATACGCCCCTACAATTAGCGGCTGGCTTTTTAAACGGATACCTCTGTGTCCTCTTTTTATCTAGAATCAAATGGGATTATTTGATGAAGATTATTAACGATCTTCTTTAATCTTCACACCGCATATAGATCTGAAATCACAATATTTACAATCGTGATCATTACGGGTGCCCTCAAATGGAATGGCTGGGTCGAATAGGTTTCTTATCACCTCCGACAATCCTTCCTTCAATTCATCAAAATACTTATTGGCAGAGACTATCTCTTCTTTAATCTTTCTTCCAATCATTACATTCGTGTCTTCCGGACTCTTACACTTCTGAAGATAGGCAATAGCTGGCTTCACACTATCCTTTCCTTCCTTCATCGCATACATGTATGAATACAAGAAGACCTGTAATCCATACGCATATCGTTTCTCACTCGGAACAAATAATTCTGATACAGTGTCAAAAGCCAATGGTTCTCCTCCTGTTTTATAATCCAAGATTCTGACCACACCCTCTTTTTCATCCAAACGGTCTATCGAACCTTCTATCTTAATTCTCACCTGCGATTGGTCCAACAGCTCAACAGACAACTCAATATCGTATTTCTTCTCTGTTCCCAAAATCTGAAACGGAGCATATTGTGCATCCACCCTCAACATCTTCATCACATAACGCACAACGGCATCTCTGTTCATCAGTTGAAGTCCAGACATCTCTGGCATAGCCGTCTTATCATCTGTGATTCCAAAATAATTTTTTTTGAAAGACTTGTTCACATAATATTCTATTTTGGAATAAAACTCCTTGTATTCGTTGGTACGCTTCAGATCGCGATCTTCCTCATCACGAAACATAAAATCAGGAAAATCATTGGGTTGAATGAGTTTTCGGTTCAATTGTACGGACAAATCTTCATAATAGTACTGCATAGCCGCATGAAAGATCGTACCGAACTCATTGCTCTGCACCTCGTCTGAAATCTCATCTTTCCGCTGCAATCTGAGCAATTTGGCGAAATAGAATCGAAGGGGACAACTAATCAGACTATTGAGAGAAGATGGAGAAAAAGAGACGCTTCCACCGACATTTAGATCATATAATTGATGTAGTCGTTGTATGACCTCAGAAGTTTTCTCCACAATGAAGTTGTGTGATTCTGCAATAGGAGCCTCGGAGGCAATTTGCTTGCGTATATAATGATTATTCTTCGCCTCTACCATCAGTTGCAAAAGAAAACGGCTCATCTGCCCCTTGGTGGAATGATCTGGCGAACTATTATACATCACAGTGACATGCTCCGCACGCTGTAGCAGACGATAGAAATAGTAAGCATACAGAGAGTTCTTATGCTCAATGGTGGTCATGCCATATCCCTTGCGAAGGGAATATGGGATAAAGGAGCTCTCCTTCCCTGATTTGGGCAAAACGCCCTCGTTAGCCGACAGAAGAATGACATTGGTGAAATCCAGGTTACGAGTCTCCAAGAATCCCATCACCTGTGTTCCCAAAATTTGATTTCCTGTAAACGGAACCGAAGTGGAACTGAGCATAGTCCTCAGCAACTGTATCATCATTGAAAACTCCACCTGAAGCACGCCCTCATCCAACAATGAGGAGAGTCTCGTCAGAACTGTATAAATACGATAGAGTGTCTCTTTGTACAAATCATCACATAAAAGTGCGCTTTCATCCACTTTTTCTGCTGTTTCATCTTCCTCATCCGACTCCTCATCTCGGAACAAAACAGCAACACGACGAACCAGTTCCAATAGCCACGACAAAAGTTCTTTCGGAGTCTGACAACGTTGAAAGAGAACGCCATACTCTTCACTGGAGACCAATTCATCCGACTTAAAATATCGTCTGTGATTTATCAGAATCAGTTCATCCAACTGTATCAAAGAAGGGAATGTCTTACGCAAATAGTAGTTGTGTAGCAAAGGAGAGATGGTGGTACTCAACAACGAAAACTGCTCTTTCACATTCAAAAGGGACAATCGTTCCTGAAACGAGAGTAGCAATTGCATCATGCCGTATATAGGTGTCTGTACGATTGGCAGACCCATGGTCACATTCACAAGAAAATCGCTTTCATCGGATAATTCAGGAATAGAATGCAAGACAGGAAGCAGTAATGTTTCATTACAGAGGACCACCACTGTATCCTCATCCGTTCCTCCCTCCGCACGTTTCTGGCGCAGGAAGGTGGAGACATATCTTGCTTGGGCACTCTCGGTAGAAGAGCCTATGATTTCAACATCCCTGCTATTAGGTTCCAGCAGGTGGAAAGTAGGAAGTTCGTTGGGGAATTGCGCAATGTTATCGCGCATAAAAAGTCCCGCCTCACGAAACAACTTACTCTTATCCGTATCTTTCCCGCCGATATAAAAATCATCACAATCCCAATAGAAAAGAGCCTTTTGTGCTTTATGTAATTTTTGGAAGAGCATTTGCTCACATTTGTTAAGCACATTGAAACCAACAAAGACATAGGTTTTATCAGACGAAAGAATATCGCTTTCATCGAAAGATTCTAGTACCGAACGTTTCAACATACCCTCATAAGCTATCTGTTCAGAAAGCAACTGAGCACGGAAACGAGCATACAATGGACCCAACAAATTCCATAGAGACAAAAATCTTCTTTTTAAAATTGTCTCGTTTCCATCGCGAAAAACGGAGAAAAATCGTTCCAAGCACTCACGTTGTTCATCCGTCAGATAGACATTCTCCTTTTCGAAAGGAACACTCTCCTTGATATTACGGAAAAGCATTTGTGCATCCACCATGTTGTTATCCACGTCATCGAAATCAGAGAGAAGTATCTCGCCCCAATGGTAGAATGAGTCTAACGTTTCATTCAACAATAGTTCGTCCTCTTCATCCACCTCCTTCATTTGTTCTTGCAGCACCTCCATATAGGCATTATAGAGCAAACAGACCAATTTAATGGGATCTGCGATTTGCAAGCCAGAATGAGATTGAAAAAGCGATTGGATGGTAGTGTATGTAGGAGACCACAAAGGGTGATCTTCTTGTTCCTTCGTACTAACCGCATTCAGCAGATAATCATTAAAAAAAAGCTGAGCACGATTGTTTGGGAAGACGACAATCAAACTAGACAAGTCATCTCCGTACTTGCGTACAATATCCTCTGCAACTGATTGAAGAAATGGGACTCCGAACATATATTCAAATTTATTGTCACAAATATAGTATTTATTTGGGAAAAACGCGTAGAGAGCACACTAACAACAAGAAGGTGTCTTTATTCATTACGTGATATTCTTTACTTTCTTAGAATCCACCATATTGTGATCTATTTTGGCGAAAAAAATTTTCATACCAATTCTTCTTAAAATAACATAACTTTCTAATATTATGCAACTTACAATACAAAACATATAAGCAAACGAATAAATAGTATTTAAATTACTAAAAAATTAACGAAAAATTTTGTTGGATTTAAAAATAAATATACTTTTGCCAGCGATTGTTTAGTAAATTATATACTATGATAAAAAAGAAGTTGGCAGATATTGCGCAAATCCTCTCTGGAGTGTACATGAAGGATAGTCCAGTAGGAACTATTCCTTACCTACAGGTTAAGGATTTGCTTATGGACTCACCAGAAACGACAACAAGCCGTATAGAGTACACATCCAAATTGGATAGCTATATGCTTAAAAGAGGTGATTTGCTTTTTGCAGGGAAAGGAGCAACTTACTTATGTGAAGTATATGACAGGGATTTTCCTGCTGTACCTTCCACCACCCTGTATTCTATGAGGCTGAAAACAGACAAGGTAAGCCCTGAATATTTACGATGGTACATGAATCATCCCAACGTGGTGGCTGTTATTAAGAGTTCCCAAGCAGGATCGGCAACTCCACTGATACATAAACCCACATTGGAGAATTTAATGATATTGATTCCCGATCAAAAGACGCAACAGATTATTGTTGAGATAGATGCTTTGCAAAAGCGTGAAAAGGAGATTTTAGAGACCATTGCAGATAAGAAAATGCAAATCACAAACCAATTACTTTATAATGAATTAAATAAATAATAAATATGGAGATCAAAAAAATTAGTCAGGAAGACATCAATCGTACAGTTTGGAAAGCATGTGATACGTTTCGTGGGGTAATCGACCCGAGCCAATATAAGGATTATATTCTCACTATGCTTTTCCTGAAATACGTAAGCGACGTATATAATTCAAAACTAAATGATTATCTCTCCAAATACGATGGAGACAAGGAACGTGCGGAACGCGCCATGCGCCACGAGCGTTTTGTCGTGCCAGAAAAGAGTTCGTTTGATTTCCTATATAACAATAGGAACGCGACCAACATAGGCGAGCTCATCGATGAGGCTCTCGCAGATTTGGAGGATGCCAACCGGGAAAAGATGAGTAGCGAGGACGGCAGCAGCATCTTCCGTAACATCAGTTTCAACAGCGCCAACTTGGGCGAGCCAAAAGAGAAGAACGCCAGACTGAGGAATCTGCTACAGGATTTCGCCGATTTGGTTCTGGATGAGTCTCATTTAGAGGACAATGATATTATCGGTGATGCATATATGTATCTTGTCTCTACCTTTGCTAGTGAAGCCGGCAAAAAGGCAGGAGATTTCTTCACCCCTGCTGAAGTATCCACATTGCTTGCTAAACTCACCAAGAGCAATCCAGGGGCCCGCATCTGCGATGTGACTTGCGGATCTGGTTCTTTGCTGATTAAGGCGGGTAAGGAAGTTGGCAACAACAATTTTTCGCTCTATGGGCAAGAGGTTAATGGTAGCACATGGGCATTGGCCATGATGAACATGTTCCTGCACAGGTTCGACAATGCAGTCATCCGTTGGGGTGACACTTTGCGTAATCCGAAGTTGAAGAGTGGCGACAAGCTGATGAAGTTTGATACAGTGGTTGCCAATCCTCCTTTTTCACTAGACAAGTGGGGAGCGGAGGAAGCCGCATCCGATGCCTACAACCGTTTTTGGAGGGGGATTCCACCTAAGAGCAAAGGCGATTGGGCATTCATCAGTCATATGCTCGAAGTGGCCGATGACAACGGAGGCAAGGTGGGTGTCATCATTCCTCACGGTGTCCTATTCCGTGGGGGAAGTGAGGGAAAGATACGCCAGTACATTTTGGAGAACGAACATATATTAGAGGCTGTTATCGGACTACCAGCCAACTTGTTCTATGGCACAGGTATTCCTGCCGCCATTGCCATCTTCAGAAAAGGCCGAAATTCGAAGAATGTGCTTTTCATAGACGCCAGTCGTGAGTTCGAAAATGGAAAGAACCAAAACAAATTACGTCCACAAGATATAGGTCACATCGTCGAAACTTATCGTAAATTTGTTGACGGCAAGTTTGCTCCTGGTGTGGTGGAAGACAAATATGCTTATGTGGCTACGCCCGACGAGATTCGTGAAAACGACTTCAACCTTAATATTCCACGATACGTAGATACATACGAGGAGGAAGCCGAGATAGATATTTCATCTGTTCAAAAGGAAATAGACCAACTTGAGACAGAATTGGTCGAAGTACAGAAAAAGATGAAGACATATTTAAAGGAGTTAGGATATTAATCTATGAAAGACGAAAATCAGAACATAGAATACAAGCGCAGTTGGAACGATGAATACCTGAAATGGGTATGCGGATTTGCAAATGCACAAGGTGGCAAGATTTTTATAGGCGTTGATGATGATAAAACCGTGCATGGACTACATGATTCGCATCGCCAGATGGAAGATATACCCAACAAAATTGTCACCTTGTTAGGCATTGTTGTGGATGTTAATCTTCATCAAAAAGGCGGGCTCGACTATATGGAAATCATTGTCAATCCGAGCAATGTCCCCATTTCATACAAAGGGGTTTTCTACTACCGTTCGGGTGCGACAAAACAAGAATTAAAAGGTGCAGCGCTTCAACAGTTCATTTTGAAGAAAATGGGACGTTCGTGGGACGAAATCATTTGCGAAGGCGCAACGATGGAACATATTGACCATGAAGCTGTCGCCTATTTCGTACGCAAAGGCATCAAAGCAGGGCGTCTGCCCGACAATGCAGCTGACGATTCAACAGAAACTATTCTGCGCAATCTCGACCTTATGGACGATGATGGAGGCTTGCGTAACGCTGCCATTCTGTTGTTTGGCAAGCGTCCATCGAAATTTTTCGCATGTGTGGAGTTCAAAATCGGACGTTTCAGAACCGATTCTGACCTTCGTAATCAAGACATGATAACGGGCAATATTATCCAGATGGCCAACAAAGTGATGGATGTGTTGGACAATAAATATCTGATTCGGCCAATACATTACGAAGGTCTGCAACGCATTGAGCCGTTGGAAGTACCCGAAGACGCTCTTCGTGAAATGATCTTCAATGCCATAATCCACAAGGCATATCCTGGATATTCGACGCAGATGCGAGTGTATGACGATAAGATTTGGCTTTGGAACTCAGGTGGTTTGCCCGAGGGCATCACTTTTGAGCAGTTTATGGGAGTACATAGTTCTTGCCCGCGCAACAGGCTGATTGCCAGAGTATTCTATTTAGCAGGATTCATTGAATCGTGGGGACGTGGTATAAACAAAATCAAGACTGAATTCATTGAAAATGGCCTTGAAGCGCCTGTTTATAAAGAAGAGATGGGCGGGATGTCGGTGTATATCACTCGAAAGAAGGGGTTATATAGCGAAGATGATGGTGTAAATGATACTGTAAAAGTAGCTGATAATAAGAATCTTAAAAAATATGATGACGGTGTAAATGATACTGTAAATGATACTGTAAAATTGACAAAAAATGAAAAACGCATTTTGCAGGTTTTAAATAAAGACTACGCAGCAACATACGGTTCAATTATGGCTTTATTACAAATTGCACGACCAACAGTAGCAAGAGCCATTAACAAATTGCAAAAAAATCGTTTGCTTATTCGCGAAGGTTCCGACAAATCAGGGTATTGGTATGTAACTGAAAAAGGAAAGGAGTTGATATGACAAACGAACACCAACATGTATCTTTGAAAAGTCCGACACGTCGGACAAAATAACAAAGATTTCATCGACAGTGTCGGAAAATTGTCAGAACAATAAAAAGGTGCGACAGTGTCGCACAAATAAAAACAAGAGAAAATGAAAGAAAAACAACATATACCCGCAGGCTACAAGTCCTCGCCCCTCGGCATCATTCCAGAAGATTGGGAAGTGAAGAGGCTGGGAGAAATTGCTGAAATAACATCAGGCACAACCCCCTCTCGAGAGAATAGTTCATTTTATTCAAATGGCACTATTCCTTGGGTAAAGACTACGGATTTAAATAATAATATACTCAACAAGACAGAAGAATTAGTAACGGAAAAAGCTGTTGCTCAAACTTCATTAAAAATCTTATCAAGTGGAACTGTTTTGGTCGCCATGTATGGAGGTTTTAATCAAATAGGAAGAACTGCTCTATTGGGAGTGGACGCAACGGTTAATCAAGCATTATCTGCTATTGTTTGTAAACAAGAGGTTTTCAATCATTATGTATTGGCTTGGTTAAATTGTCATGTTAGGGGTTGGAAAAGACTTGCTGCAAGCAGTCGTAAAGATCCCAATATTACAGGAAAAGATGTTGAACGATTCCCTATTCTTGTGCCAAAGATAGAAGAACAGCAACGCATTGTTTCCGTTCTTTCCCTTTGGGACACCGCCATATCCAAGCAAACTGCCCTGATAGAAAAACTCACTATCCGCAAACGTGGCCTTATGCAGCAACTGCTCACTGGGAAGAAGAGGTTGAAAGGGTTTGAGGGGGAATGGAAAGAGGTGAAGTTAGGAGATGTTTTCGATGAACGAAACGAAACCAATCGTGGCGACTTGCCATTGTTGTCAATAACTGGTGACAAAGGCGTTATTTACCAATCCGAATCAGATAAAAGAGACATATCCAATGAGGATAAAACCAAATACAAGCGGATTTGTCCTAATGATATTGGATACAATACAATGCGTATGTGGCAAGGCAGAAGTGCTTTATCGGAATTAGAAGGCATAGTAAGTCCTGCATACACTATCGTAACACCAAAAAAGACTGTGGATGTGAGATTTATGGCAATGCTCATACAACAACCAAGAATTGTATATGTTTTTTGGACTCATTCGCAAGGATTAGTAAGTGATACTTTGAATTGCAAATTTCCTGATTTCTGTCAAGTAAAAGTAACGATTCCATCTAAAGCGGAGCAGACTGCAATCGCTGATTTCTTTGTTGCAATCGATAAAGAAATCGAGATACAAAAGCAAAAATTGACGAGTTTGCAGGAGCAGAAGAAAGGGCTGATGCAGGTATTATTAACTGGTAAAAAAAGAGTAAAATGAAAAAGATATACCTTCCAACAAATGGAGCTGATACTCAGATAGAAAGCGAACATAGTTTCGTGATAATTGGTGCAAATGGTAGTGGGAAAAGCCATTTGGGAGCTTGGATTGAGAAAAAAAATTCTACAAACACTTTACGTATTTCTGCCCAACGAGCACTTTCTGTTCCTGATTATATTACTATAAAAAATGAAACAACTGCATGGAATAAAATCCTTTATGGTAATGAAAAAGAAAGGAATAAGGGTTATAAGTGGGAATGGGGAAAGAAAGAAACAACCAACCTTATAAATGACTACGAGAGCGTATTAGAGGCTATTTTTGCAAGAATGGCCAATGAAAAAGACAAATATTTTAACGAATGTAGGAGGTGTGAGGAACAAGGCATAAATAAACCTAACACTCCAAAAATAATTACAGACAATATAATCGATATATGGAATACAGTTTTTCCTCATCGAAGTATCATTTTTCATGATAATACCATTAAGGCAAAAACAGACAATGCCCAACAATATCTGGCAAAGCAAATGTCAGACGGTGAACGTGTTGCCATTTATTTAATGGGTCAATGTCTTGTTGCACCAAATAATACCACCATAATTATTGATGAGCCAGAAATCCACCTTCACAAAGCCATAATGCATAAACTTTGGGATAAGATTGAGGAATATTGTACAGATAAAACGTTTATATATATTACACACGACCTTGATTTTGCTGCATCTAGAAAGGAAGCAAAAAAGATTTGGGTCAAAAGCTACGACATGGAAAATAATCAAGAAAAATGGGACATTCAAATCATAGAAGATCATGATGTCATTCCGGATGAATTGATGATTGAAGTATTGGGCAATAGAAAAGATGTGTTGTTGGTAGAAGGCGAAAAAGGAAGTTATGATTATCAATTATACACACATATTTATGAGAATCATTATATAGTTCCTTGCCATAATTGCTACAAGGTTATTGAGTTGACCAAGGCGTTTAATGAAGAAAGAATAAAAAACCTTCATAATATATCCGTACAAGGCATCATTGACAGAGACTATTTGTCGGAAGATGAAATTGAAGCAAACAAAGCAAAGAGTATTTATCCATTAGAAGTTGCAGAAGTTGAAAATCTTTTTTTACTTTCAAATATCCAAAGAATAGTTGCTGAACACATGGCATTACCTAATGTTGAGGACGTATTGACTTCTGTCAAGACTTTTCTTTTCAGTGAATTCGAGAAAGAGAAAGATTTACAAATAACTTCCATCTGCGAAAGAGAGATTCAATACAAATTGAGCCGTTTTGAAAAAGATGGAGATGGCATTAAAGCCTTGAAATCGCAGTATGAATCTTATGTCAAATCAATAGACATAGACAATATTTATAAATCTGTTGAAGAGAAAGTTAATAAAATTCTTGCAGACAAAGATCTTGACAAGCTACTAATGGTTTATAATAGAAAAAGTTTGCATGAAAGAGTTTCTGGTAGTTTCAAACTCTCCAAGAATGAGTACCCTAAACTTGTGCTACGTCTTCTAAAAACTGAAAAGAAAACAGAGATAATAAATGCTCTAAGAAAACATATGCCAGATGTTGAAAACTGCATAAAAAATAAGAGATAGATATGACACTACCCGTAAACATAGAGTCGCTGATTGACGGACGTGTGGTCGAGTGCGACAGAATTGAGTTCAAAAAGGGATGGAATCCAGATTCCATCTACCGAACTATTTGTGCTTTTGCCAATGATTTTGAAGATACTAGCGGAGGTTATATTGTTGTAGGTGTCGAGGAAGAAAATGGCAGAGCCAAAAGACCTGTCTGTGGGGTTGATATAGGCGAACTGGATAATATCCAGAAGTCTATGATTGGCTTCAACAATCTCATCACACCATACTACCAGCCACGAACCGCCATTGAAGATGTAGATGGAAAGAAGGTTTTCGTAATTTGGGCAACAGCAGGCGACAGACGTCCCTACAAGGTTCCTGATAATGTAACTGCTAATAAGCATAAAGAGTATAATTACTATATTCGATATAACTCCAGCTCTATCGTAGCAAAAGGGGATTATGAGGCGGAGCTGTTGAATATGGCCAACCGCGTACCTTTCGATGACAGGGGTAACACATCAGCGACTATAAAAGACGTATCTATGCTATTAATAAGGGACTTTTTGATACAAACAGGAAGTAAACTTGTTGAACAGATAGAAAACAGCACTCCGCTTCAAATACTTCAACAAATGGATTTAGTGGAGGGTCCAAATGAAAACCTGAGAGTGAAAAATATAGCATTGATGCTTTTTTCTTATAATCCGGAGAAATTTTTCCCGTGTACTCAAGTGGATATTGTCATATATCCCAAAGGCAAAGATGCAGACCCTGACAACTTTATAGAAATAGAGCCCATAAAAGGACCCATCCATCAGATTATAAAGCGAACGCTTGATTATGTTAAGACGATGGTTATTCGTCAAAATGTATCAAAAGTTTCATATGAGGCTGAGGCAAACAGAACCTTCAATTATCCATATCAGGCTCTGGAAGAACTTATTGTAAATGCGTTATACCATCGATCATATCAGGAACGAGAGCCTGTTGAGATATCCATTATGCCGGAACAAATAGAGATTGTTAGTTATAGTGGTGCTGATCGAAGTATTAAATTGGAAGATTTACGAGCAGGCAAAAGAATTCATGCCAGAAGATATAGGAATCGAAGACTTGGAGATTTTTTAAAAGAACTAGACTTAACAGAAGGTCGTGGAACTGGCATTCCAACTGTCATGAAAGAATTAGAAAAAAATGGGTCAGGAAAAGCATCTTTTGAATCTGATGAAGATAGGACATATTTTTATGTGTCCATCCCCTGCCATAAAGATTTCGTATGTAAAGAGTTAATGGTAGATGATAAAGGTCATATTCGAGACCGAAAATTCACCATAGCGACTGCTAATGATATACGAAAACAGATATTTGATTTAATTAGTAAAAACAACCGCATTTCTCGACGCGAAATATCTGAAGCAGTTGGAATAAATCAATCTGCTATTCAGAAACACATCAATGTTCTCATCAATAATGGAAACATTAGAAGAGAAGGGAAAACAAAGGCGAGTTATTATATCATTTTAAAGACCTTATAGGTGGTCAAATAGGTGGTCAAATAGGTGGTCAAATAGGTGGTCAAATAAGTGGTCAAATAGGTGGTCATAAAACAGGAAAGAAATGATTTTAATATCATTCAAAGAAAACGACATAAGCCAGCAGCCTGCATTGGAGCTATTGCAGGAAATGGGCTATCAATATCTTTCGCCAGACGATGCCTTAGCGTTGCGTGGCGGGAAGACGTCAAATGTCCTGTTGGAAGATGTGCTTAGGGAACAACTAAAAGAGTTGAATTCTATACACAAGGGGAAATACAAAGAGGTGCGATTCTCCGAACAGAACATCGAGAATGGAGTGATCGCCATGCGCAATGTCCCTATGGAAGGTGGCTACTTGAGTGGAAACGAGGCAGTATATAACATGCTAACATTGGGTAAAGCTTTCGAACAAAGCATCGATGGCGACAAGAAAAGCTACACCATGCGTTATGTGGATTGGGAGCATCCCGAAAACAATGTTTACCATGTGACTGAGGAGTTCTCCGTAACCCGTACTGGTTCGTCCGATACATACCGCCCAGATATTGTGTTGTTCGTAAACGGCATTCCATTGGTGGTGATAGAGTGTAAACGACCTGACATCAAAGGAGCTGAGGAGCAAGCCATCTCACAACATCTACGCAACCAACAGGATGATGGAATACGCGGACTCTATGTATATAGTTCTTTGCTCTTGGCTGTCGGAAATAGTTTTGGTAGCTACGCCACAACTGGCTCCGCTCCAAAGTTTTGGTGCAAGTGGCACGAGATGTTTCTCTCCAAGACGGGAGAACAGACCTACCAAGAGCAATTGCAAAAAGTAGTAAACAACTCCTGCAAAGGATCTCGTACCCCAACGCCACAGGATGAATACATCTACAACCTTTGTCGCCCGGAACGCTTATTGGAACTGATTTACCACTTTACAATCTACGACGCAGGAATCAAAAAACTTGCCCGCTATCAACAATATTTCACCGTGAAAGAGACTGTGGAGCGTGTTAAACACATTGAAGCAGGCAAACGAAATGGTGGTGTGGTGTGGCATACGCAGGGAAGCGGGAAATCACTTACCATGGTGATGTTGGCTCAAAAAATCGCCACCGTCGTACAAAATCCACGCATTATCTTAGTCACCGACCGTACAGACCTAGACGCTCAGATCACGAAAACATTCCGTAAATGTGGCAAAGAGGTAGAGAATGCCACGACAGGAAAGAACTTGGTAGAGCTATTGGAAGACAATACGGATGCAGTGGTTACTACGGTCATCAACAAATTCTCCACAGCAATCAGAAAAATCAGGAAGCCGTTGGATGACCCAAACATCTTCATATTGATAGACGAGGCTCACCGTAGCCAGTACAAAGAAATGGCTGTTCAAATGAGCAGAGTATTACCCAATGCCTGCAAAATAGCATTCACGGGTACTCCCCTGATGAAAAAGGACAAGAATACCGCCCAGACATTTGGCGGTATCATCAAGCCTGTCTATACTGTAAAGCAAGCCGTCGAAGACCACGCCGTAGTGCCATTGCTCTACGAAGGACGTCTTGTTCCTCAGTCTGTGACAGAAGGTCCGATTGATAAATTCTTCAACTACGTTTGCGAAGGATTATCAGAAGGAGAGGCTGTTGACTTGAAAAAGAAATTCTCCCGCACTGACATTATCAATCAGACGGAACAACGGATTTTCTCAATTGCAACGGATATATCATACCATTTCGCCAAAAATTGGAAAGGCACAGGATTTAAAGCCATGTTGGTGACGCCAAAGAAAAAGGTGGCCATACGCTATAAGAAATTCCTGGATGAAATCGGCAAAGTCTCTTCCGAGGTGTTGATTACGGCACCAGACGATCGCGAGGGAGAGGAGACAGCCTATGGCAGCACTTCAGAGGAGGTGAAATCTTTTTGGGCAAAGATGATGGATGAACATGGGACACCGATCAAGTATCAGGAAAATCTGATTTCCAGATTCAAGGGGCAGGATGAACCTGAGATAATGATTGTGGTGGACAAATTACTGACCGGGTTTGATGAACCGAAGGTGGCCGTAATGTATCTTGATCGTCACCTTACGGGACATACCCTACTGCAGGCGGTTGCCCGCGTCAATCGCAACTGCGACGGAAAAGATTATGGGTATATCATTGACTATTATGGGGTATTGGCTGAATTAGACAATGCACTAAGTATATACTCAGAATATGATGAGGAAGACAAAGAAGTCTTTCGTGAAACACTTGTTCCTGTAAGCGACAAGATAGCTGAACTTCCCCAGAGGAACGCAGACTTATGGGAACTCTTCAAAACAATTCCCAACAAACGGGACTTGGAAGCATATGCGAAATCTCTACGATTGGAAGATCGCCGACATGAGTTCTACGATCGACTGACAGCTTTCTCGTCTGTACTTCAGTTGGCACTCTCCACCAAGGAATTTCATGAGACCACGGAAGAAAAAACTATCCAGCGGTATAAAGATGATTTAATCATGTTCTCCAAGTTACGGACATCCGTGCAGCTACGCTATTCCGATGCAATTGACTACAAGAAATACGAAGCAAGAATTGAAAAGCTCATCAACCAACATGTGGAAAGTGACGAAGCGAAGATAATCACAGAATTGGTTAACATTTTCGATACGGAGAAGTTCCAAAAGGAGGTTGATAAGATTGTCGGAACAGAGGCAAAGGCAGATACCATCGCCTCCCGCACATCCAAGTATATCAACGAAAACATGGATTCGGATCCTGCCTTCTATAAGAAATTCTCCCAATTGATCAAAGAAACCATCGAGGCATACGAGCAAGGTCGACTGAATGACAACGAGTATTTGGAGAAGATGAAGCAATACAAAGAGGATGTGCTCAACCATACCGACAGTGAACTTCCTCCCGAATTGGAGCATAACAACGCTGCCAAAGCCTATTATGGCATTGCCTTGGAAAACTACAAACGGTTATTTCCAGAACTAGCAGTTAAAGAAATGGCGCTCACCACCACAAAAGCGTTTGACAACATCATTCGTAGGACGATCATTGTAGATAATTCGGTTTTGGTGGATTGGCAGTCAAAGAGTGATACAATAGGGAAGATGAAAATAGAGATGGAAGATGAATTGATAGACAATATCAAACGGAAATATGGCGTTGATTTTTCCTTTGACGATATGGATGTGATTATTGATGGTTGTGTAGATGTGGCAAAATTATGGATAAAATAACAAGAGACAGTGTACAATATGGGACAAGCGTCATAGATTATGACATCGAATATGCGCAGAGGAAGACACTGAACATCAGTGTGAATCCAGATGGCACTGTCTATCTAAAGGCTCCTGTCGATGCCACACTACAGCAGATACGGCAAAAGGTTTACAAAAGAGCCTATTGGATATTACGTCAAAAAAGGTTCTTTGAATCTTTTGGAGTGCCAACAACCGAACGTCAGTATGTAAGTGGAGAGTCTCATCTGTATCTTGGGCGGCAATATATGCTCAAAGTGAAGAAGAGTGATGTGAACGAAGTTCATTATCAGAATAATATCATTGAAATCGAATGTCGCCACAAGAAAGATGCAGGTCCCTTATTGCAGGCATGGTATCGGAGACGTGCGAATATTAAATTCATGGAGTATGCGAAACCCATCATAGAACAATTCTCCGCTTATGGAGTTAAGCCACAATCCATCAGCATCAAAGCGATGGACAAACGATGGGGCTACTGTACCGCAGATGGACATATCACACTCAATCCAAGACTAATTTGTGCACCACGATGTTGTATAGAATACGTCATCACGCATGAAATGTGTCATCTTGTATATCGAAACCACAACAAAGACTTTTATGCTTTGTTATCTAAGGAAATGCCGCATTGGGAGAAATGGAAGAACAAATTGGAAAGGATTATGATGTGATGCTTGTTAATAGGTTATTCCTCGCCGCTATCCCTCAAAATGAGCAATACCGCTATTGACGATGGAAGATATCATATCTCGAATGCATCATGCCTCCATCACATACCCCCCATTAAATTCCTTTGTTTTTTTTATATTTGTTGTGAACAATATAGATGTTATGAGTAATTATGATTATATAGGAATGAGTCTTAATCCAGACCATGATGTCTATTTTGAGGACTCATTTTACGAGGCAAGACTGAGACTGACGACGGATGGAAGCAAAATTCGTTCTTTTGTCAGGTATGGAGAAAAGGAAGAAAGGGAAATAGATATGAAATCTAACCTAACCATGAACGTGATTATGGGAGGAGATTTAATTAGCAAGGAGAGATATTATGAATGATAGCATAGAAACAGCCTTTGAATTAGCGTTAAAGGCACATTATTCTGAATCTACCCTTCCTGCTTGTTTTTTACAGGTTTAAAGCATTTGAAAAAGACATCAACAATTATCCACGATGCTATAGGAATAAAGAAAGATAAATACATTGGCATATTGAAATGTGATCTAAGGTATAAGAAACTAAATGATAAAACACAACACAGTAAAGCTTGAACGATTGGAATTAAACCTATCTTTTTGTGAAGATATATTGAAGTGACAAAAAATGATATTGCGGATCCTATTAGGATATCGCTAAATATTGCATATCTTCCACCATAAGATCCAAATGCTGGAATCGCTATAATTACAATTGAAATAAGTATTGCAAAAACGCAGAACCATACAAGGTCTCGAATTATCTCTTGTATTTTGTTTGAATTACTATTTCCCATTCTTTATATGCTTTTTGAAATTATGTCTTATGGTAACATTTATGGCTAACAACCAGTCGAACGCGGCACGCCACGTCCCTACAGATTCAAAAACCATCCGAAACAACTACACAGAACCATCTTTAATTAAAAGACAGACTATGTATTAGCATTGCCGAGAATCTATTTATAGTTTCTCAATCTCCTCTGTCGGCAGATCTGTCAGTTTGGAAATGGTATTTATATCTATACCCTCCTCCTTCATCTTTTTTGCGGTTTTTTGTATGCCGATGACTTCGCCTTTTTGTATTCCTATTGCTTCGCCTTCTGCACGTCCTTTCTCAACACCAGACCTGAACGTGCCAGATAACAACGTGTGTTCGGTTGCTATAATGTCATAGAAACGATCATAGGCAGATAGTTGTTCTTCGGTATATGCACCATGCTCCACTATCTTGAGGGCTTTCCTAATCTCGGGAGAATCTAACAGTTCTTGTGGCACCTCCGTCGTGTTATCGTTCACTTCCGTGAGGAAGCGAAGCCACAAGTCCATCATCTTCTTATCGCTTTTGTTCTGCGGCGTGAACTTTGTCAGTTCGATGAATATCAACTCCAAGCCCTCTATCACATTGTCGGGGTGGTCTTTCTCAGCCACTTGGAACTGATGATAGAACTTCCGTCCGTCGAATGCGTTGTCGTTCACCAAATTAAGTGAGTAAATCGGTGCCAATTTATTGTAGTCAAAGCCTTTAGTTGCCTGGCTCACATATGCCTTGGATGCGTTGAAGAGCACTCGTTGTTTGAACTCCGAGGTCCAGTACATCTGCATCTCCACAATGAACTGTCGTCCGTTGCTGTCCTTGCAGCGCACGTCCACTATGGTGTTCTTACGCAGAGGCGTCTCTGGTAGCATCTCCGGCTGAAGATACTCCACCTCCTTTATTTCCTCTCCTTTCTTGAATGGTATCAGGGCATTGAGGAAGCTTGTCACTAAATCCTTATGCCTTCCAAATACATTTTTAAAGGTCAAATCAAAACGTGGATCAAGATATTTTCCCATAATTTTTTATATTTATTTTTCGTCAAAAATAGAAAGTTTTTGCGGATGTCACAAATTATTATTCTGAATTTTGTTGCTTTCTACCATACACCACAGCATCTTAATTACCCCATTCTTGTACTATTTCATCTATTAAGAAAGAAAGCCTATGGATAATCATTTTTGGATATCACTGTTGTCTTTCTCTGGTTCTTTTGGGAAAGCAATATGTGCAAACGATTTTACAGGCTCGTATAAAACAGATTTCTGCAAAGTCTCTTCAGAAACAAGATGAACGAACTGATTCACCCGATCAAAAGCGTATAGCATGACACCCATAATCAGTAACGCCTTCACCAACGAGGCCACCGCACCTAAAAGCTTATCCAGCCAACCCAACATGGCCAATTTAAGTACTTTTGAAATAAGAATGGCAACAAAACGAACAGCTAGCATAGACAATAAAAAGACAATGACGATCGAAACCATCTTATTCACCTCTGTCTGCCAACCCATGATAGAAACAAACCATCCCATAAGGGTCTCACCAAAATTCTTAGCCACAAAGATACTTATCACAATTCCAACCAACGAAGCGATTTCCATCACAAAACCCTTCATCAGTCCGCGGATAATGGCAAACACCATCAATGCAATTAATATAATATCTAAAGCGACCATCTCCCTATCTTTTGGTGGGTAATAAATTCATGTCAAATGACATCGAAAGATTTATCAACCCATAATTTATACGAATATACTAACTTTTGTTTAAAAGGTGAAATTTATAATACTCACCTTTACATAGCAGCTAAATAAAAAAACAAGGAAGCGCTCCTTATAGGGAACGCTTCACTTCTACTTCTTCAAAACTTTCGATAATATCACCAATCTGCAAATCATTGTAGTTGGCTATATTCAAACCGCACTCGTAACCATTGGCCACCTCCTTGACGTCGTCTTTGAAACGTTTCAAAGAAGCTAACTCTCCGGTGTGGACTACAATACCGTCACGAATCAAGCGGACTTTATTACCACGTTTAATCTTACCATCACGAACGATACATCCTGCAATGGTACCCACCTTACTGATTTTGAAGGTCTCTTGTACCTCAGCCGTACCAGTGATTTCCTCCTTCACCTCAGGTGACAACATACCCACCATAGCATCCTTCATCTGCTCAATAGCGTCGTAGATGATAGAATACAAACGGATATCCACACCCTCTTTCTCTGCAATCTTACGTGCTGCCTGAGAAGGACGAACCTGGAAGCCGACGATGATCGCATCAGCAGTAGATGCCAACATCACATCCGACTCGGAAATTTGACCGACAGCCTTATGGATAACGTTAACAGCAAACTCTTCAGTGGACAATTTCTCCAACGAGTCTTTCAAAGCCTCAGCCGAGCCATCCACGTCTGCCTTAACGATGATGTTCATCTCTTGGAAGTTACCCAAAGCACGACGACGAGCAATCTCTTCCAAAGTCAAGTGCTTAGTCGTACGTAATCCTTGCTCACGTTGCAACTGTTCACGTTTCGTAGCAATTTCACGAGCCTCTTGTTCTGTCTCCAAGACATTGAAGTTATCACCAGCCTGAGGAGCACCGTTCAAACCTAAGATAACAACTGGTTCAGAAGGTTTAGCCTCCGTCACACGTTGATTACGCTCGTTGAACATAGCCTTCACACGACCATAGTTGATACCTGCCACTACCACGTCGCCCACATGAAGTGTACCGTTGCTGACAAGGACAGTAGATACATATCCACGACCCTTATCCAACTGTGACTCGATAATGGAACCTGTAGCACGGCGGTTAGGGTTTGCTTTCAAATCAAGCATTTCAGCCTCCAAAAGCACCTTCTCCATCAATTCAGGTACACCAATACCTTTTTTCGCAGCGATATCTTGAGATTGATATTTACCACCCCACTCTTCCACCAAATAGTTCATGTTGGCCAATGCCTCCTTGATCTTATCTGGATTAGCAGTAGGTTTATCTATCTTATTGATTGCAAATACAATAGGAACGCCAGCAACAGAAGCGTGATTGATAGCCTCAATGGTCTGAGGCATGACATCATCATCCGCAGCCACAATAATGATAGCGATATCCGTCACCTTCGCACCACGTGCACGCATAGCCGTGAAGGCCTCGTGACCTGGGGTATCCAAGAACGTGATCTGTTGTCCACTTTTCAATGTCACATTATAAGCACCGATGTGCTGAGTGATACCACCTGCCTCACCAGCGATCACGTTGGTCTGACGAATATAATCCAACAAGGAAGTCTTACCATGGTCTACGTGACCCATCACAGTAACGATAGGCGGACGAGTAACCAAATCTTCTTCCTTATCAGCCTCTTCGTGAATAGCTGCAGTTACCTCAGCACTCACATATTCTGTTTCGAAACCAAATTCGTCTGCAACAATATTGATGGTCTCAGCATCCAAACGTTGATTGATGGATACCATCAAACCAAAGTTCATACAAGTACTGATAACCTGAGTAACAGGAACGTCCATCATGGTAGCCAATTCGCTGACAGTCACAAACTCAGTGATTTTAAGTTTGCTTTGTTCCAGTCTCTCCTGCTCCTCCTGTTCATGCAGTCTGTTAGCCTGCATTTCACGTTTATCACGACGGTGTTTAGAACCTTTGGTCTTCTGACCCTTGCTAGTCAAGCGAGCCAATGTCTCCTTGATCTGTTTCTGTACATCCTCCTCGCTTACTTCTGGCTTAACAAAGCTCTTCTTGATACCTTTTTTATGGTTTTCCTTACCAGCATTGTTATTGTTGTTACCGCCATTATTACCACGGAATGATTTACCGTCGTCGCCTCTTACATCTTTGTATTCAGCGATATCAATTTTCTCCTTTTGGATTCTTTTACGTTTGCCACGTTTACCATCTTCCGCTCCAGCTTCAGAAGCACCCATACCCTTTGTGCCGTGACCCTCAAAAGGTTTAGAAAGAGGTTTATTGGTACGAAGTTCACGTTCCTTTTTCTTCTCCTCTTTTGTTTTCTTTTTCGGACGCGTTTGTTGGTTTAAGGAGTCGAGGTCAATTTTACCTACGACGTTAATAGAAGTTTTCGTAGGTTTAGACAACGAGAACACATCGTCTGAGTTAGAAGAACGATTGTTATCGGAGAAATCCACATATTGACTAGATTTTGTCTCTGAAGTGTTTGAATACGGTTTTTCAGTCGTATCAGAGACAGTTGATTTAGTATCGGGAGTGATTCTTTCCTCTTTTTTATCCTGAGCAGAAGTATCTTGCTTTTTATTGGAGAGATTATTCAAATCGATTTTACCAAGCACCTTAGGCGAATGAACCTCAGGAGTAGAGATTTTGATCTCGTTATTTGAATCAAAACCTTCTATTGAGACACTCTCCTTCTTATTTTGTTGGCGTTGCTGAGTAACTTTTTCAGATTCGATTTTGATTTTCTTATTAGCACCTAAGCCTTCATAACACAAGCGTTCTTGTTCGTCGGTTAACTGGACATTCAAGTTATCCGATGGAATTTGATGCCCTTTTTTGGCAAGAAACTCCACGACAGTGTCAGCACCGACGTTTAATTCTCTTATTATTTTTATTAATCTAATAGACATATTACTTTTTAAGTGTTAATTTTTATTCTTGCTCATTCTGATCTTCGTATTCTTCATCAGAATCATATCTTGCATCAGAGTCTTCAAACTCAGCGCTCAGAATTCGCAATACATCGTCAATAGTCTCCTCCTCCAAATCAGTACGTTTAATCAATTCATCACGAGGAATAGCCAATACCTGCTTAGCTGTATCACATCCGATACCCTTCAAAGTATCGATCACCCATGGTTCGATTTCATCCAAGAATTCATTCAAGAAGATATCTTCTGTGTCTATCGAATCATCAATGTCGCGGAACACCTCGATTTGATATTCCGTCAACATACCAGCCAAACGAATGTTCATACCATTTTTACCAATAGCAAGGGAAACCTCTTCTGGTTTCAAGAACACTTCAGCTCTCTTATGTTCCTCCATAATATGGATGGAAGAGATTCTTGCCGGGCTCAATGCTCTTGAGATCAGCAAAGATGGATTATTGGTAAAGTTGATCACATCAATATTCTCGTTACGCAACTCTCTAACGATGCCATGAATACGAGAGCCCTTCATACCGACACATGCTCCAACTGGATCGATACGATCGTCATACGATTCAACAGCCACTTTTGCTCGCTCACCAGGGATTCTGGCGATTCGACGTATGGTAATCAATCCATCGTTGATCTCAGGGACCTCCAATTCAAACAATCTTTGCAAGAACAATGGAGATGTTCTTGACAATATAATCTTCGGATTATTATTCTTATTATCCACTTTTGCAACCACTGCACGAACAGCGTCGCCTTTACGATAGAAATCAGAAGGAATCTGCTCCTGTTTTGGAAGCAACATCTCATTTCCTTCATCATCCAATAACAAAATCTCTTTCTTCCAGACTTGGTAAACCTCGCCAATAACGATGGTTCCCACCTTCTCTTTGTATTTGTTATACAATGTATCCTTCTGCAAATCCAGAATCTTAGATGCTAAAGTCTGTCTTAAGTTTAAGATGGCACGACGACCAAATGAAGCAAAATCAACCTTATCAGTCACATCCTCGCCCAATGAGAAGTCCTCTCCCATCGCACGTGCATCTGTTAGGGATATCTCAGTATTTGAATCTTCCAATTCCTCATCTTTAACCACCTTGCGGTTACGATAAATCTCAAAATCACCCTTATCCGGATTGATGATCACATCATAGTTCTCATCTGTACCAAACATCTTAGATATTACACTACGGAAAGAGTCTTCAAGAACACTAACCATCGTACTTCTGTCAATGTTCTTTAATTCTTTGAACTCTGCAAAAGTGTCACTCAAACTAACTGCTTCTTGCTTTGCCATGTCATTTAAATGTTATTGAATATTTCGTATGTTTTATTTGATCATATTGAAATGTGAGCGTCTCGGTTTCAGCCACCTTTTTCTTCTCACCTTCTTTTTTTACCATTTTAGTCACTTCCAATCCGAAGGTATCTGGGGTGACATTCACCAATACACCTTCATACTTAGGTCCGTTCTTCACCTGCACTTCTACCTCCGAACCTTCGTATTTCTGATATTGGCGCAACACTTTGAACGGAGAGGTCAATCCAGCTGAGCCCACCTCCAAATCAAAATCCTCCACCTCACGATCCAACTGCGACTCAATGTGTCGAGACAACTCCACGCAATAATCCAACGGAACACTCTCGTCAGAATCCACCTCCACCAATATGGAATTGTTCTTATCTACCACAACATCCACAATGAAATAGGGGCTTCCTTCTATATACGCTTCTACTATCTCTCTTACCTTCTTCTGATCTATCATGACCTTCACTTTTGACAATAAAAAGGGGGACTAAAATAGTCCCCTCCACAGATTTTCATCTTGTGCGCAAAGATATAACAAAAAATCCACAAAAACAAACCGTTTTGCGTTTTTTGTGAAGAAAATGGGTGAAAAAAGGTTGCTTTCGCCATCCATTGAACCAAGATATTGCAAATAGAGAACTTTTAAATCATATGGGTGAGGTCATTCCTATCCTATTCAAGTGGAACCATTCCTGAAAAAACGTGAAGAGACAAGCATTTGGTCCAATGTATACTTTTCACAATTAGCTGAACGTATCAAATTCCAAGAACGTTAACAATAATATTACCGAATTTCTTGTTGATAAAGGAGTTTACTAATTCATCGCGACAAAAGATTTCTTTTTTTTTTACCTTTGCCCCCAATTTCTAAGTGTAACATTTTTGGGTTCTCTGCTTATGCATGAGATAAAGAAGTATTTTAATTTTTAAAGTAACATGTTCAAAATCAGCAACAAGAAAAATTTGTTTTTCTTATTCGTTCTATCAATTGTTTTAGGGTTCACTTCTTGCAAAAAAGAGGTCAAGACAATTGAAATGATGAGTGGTGTCGTTACAGATATCGACGGAAATCCTATCGAAAACGTTATCGTCTCATCTAACGGACACTCCGTAAATAGTGATAACAACGGTCTATTCACCATCGAAAATATTGAACAGGTGAATGAACGATATGTGATAAACTTCTCTAAAGAGGGCTACTTTGACGTAGTAAAATCGGGCGACGCTGGCTCTGTGGGTCTCACTCAGGTGGTGCTCCTGAAAAAGAACATCGAAAACGTAAGTCAAAGCTCCACTTTTACCGCCACTAAGGGTACCACCGTATCTGTCGGAAAGATGAACGTAAACAT
The DNA here is from genome assembly GCA_017430235.1 of Paludibacteraceae bacterium. Taxonomy (GTDB): domain Bacteria; phylum Bacteroidota; class Bacteroidia; order Bacteroidales; family Paludibacteraceae; genus UBA1181. The sequence continues at coordinate 26,060 of JAFRNH010000109.1, forward strand.
CCCTGAAAATGGAGTTATGTATGAAGATGGTACTTCCTACACAGGCAAAGTGGATGTCAGCGTAGTCTACCTAGACCCTACAACACCTACCTTCCAAGCTTCTATGCCGGGTGGCGACCTCGTAGCAAAACGTGATAACGACGAAGTAGTGCCACTGGTTTCCTATGGTATGGTCAACGTCGTCATGAAAGATACCAAAGGAAAGAAACTACAAATCAAGGATGAGAAAAAATCAAAAGTGACCTTCCCTATCCCCGACAAAATGTTGGCAAAGGCGCCTAACCAAATGCCTTTGTGGCACTTCAACGAAGGAACTGGTATCTGGGAGGAAAGTGGTATGGCCACCAAAAACGGTAACGTATATGAAGGCGAGGTGGAACACTTCTCTTGGGTGAATCTGGACGATCCTAAACAATTCGTCGTGCTGAATGGCAAAGTAAAGGATGACAAAGGAAATGTGCTCCCTGGCATCAGAATAACGGTAGAACAGGTAACCACCTACTCCAATGGCAAAGGCGCCTACAGCGTTCGTATTCCGAGCGAGACTGACGTGACTGTCTCCGTGAAAAGTCGCGACTACCTAAATTATGAGGATGAATTCTCCGTCGTAGTGGCAGGTCAACCTGGCAACACCACCTACGAGCAGAACATTACTCTCCCTAGTTTCCCTATGATTAAGGGTAAATTAGAGAACCTTTGCGACAAGAATCTGATTTTTCCAGTCTACTGCTCCTATACCAAGGATGACAAAAGCTGCACCACCCCATTCACCTTATCTAAAAAGAATGGAGAATTTGCCATAAAGATAGATGCTAAGGCAACCAATGTAGTTCTCTGCATCGATATACCTGGAGGTGAAAACATTCGCAAAGAGGTTGACTTCAAAGGAAACGACATGGATCTCATTGGTTCCATCTCCGTATGCCGTAAAACATTAGCAGAACGAGAAAAACCAGTACTCACGGTAAACGGCAAAGAGACGATTTTAGAAAACAAGATGGAAAACTCACACGTCAACCCCAAAGAGGGAACCGCAAAAGTGGACAACGACAACATCTTCATAACGATCCTTTCTTACAACGAGGATTCTATCTATATGGACGGAAACATTGAAATCAAAAAACAAAATTTCATTTCCAACACTGCCCGAATAGAAAAAAGGAAGGAAAACAACTGCGTGAAACTAAAAGTCACTGCAACTGGAACAGTGACAGACGAAAACAACAAAACACAGGATGCCACTTTAGAAGGAACATTCTCCGTTCCTTATCTTTACTACGGCAAATGCGACGATTTCTCCAAACTATGTTGGAACAAAGACTGGCCTACATTCCGCACACCAATGAATAATGCCGGTCAAGCCTATACATGGGGAATGGCTATACACATGTTCGATTATGATCAACCATCCATTATGGATATAAAGAACATCATCAAAACAACGACAAAAACAGATCAAATAATACTATACATCAACTATAAAAAATACGATGACAACGTCTTCAAAGAGATGTGTAAAGCTTTGGAAGAAGCTGGATTTGAAGACGATGGAAAAGAAGACAAGGAAGACTATGTCGCTTATGACTATACAAAAGATGAATTGTTCGTCAGACTAGATGTAGCGAAAGAAGGAAAAACGACAAAAGCAGAAGGGAAAATGTCCATTTCCATCACCACTGCCACTGGAATATTAACCTGGATTAAAACGCTCTTCAAGAAGTGGTTGGGTATCGATTGGTAAAATGATCAACATCATTTCCGAATAAGAAAAAACGGAT
>JAFRNH010000110.1 GCA_017430235.1 Paludibacteraceae bacterium
AAATAAAACGAATATGAAACCACTTCGCATAGCAATATTAGCCCTTCAAGGCGCATTTGCAGAACATCAACAAATTCTACAAAAGATCGGCGTAGACTCCCTCCTTGTTCGTAATTTAGCTGATTGGACTCCTGAAGAATTTGATGGCTTAATCATCCCTGGTGGTGAAAGCACCGCCATGCTCCGTATCATGAACGATGAGCAATTGATGACGCCTGTTCGAAATGCCATCCAACAAGGATTGCCTGTTTTTGGCACTTGTGCAGGGATGATATTGCTTGCAAAAGAGGTGGACAACGAGACACGTGAGCGTCTTGCTACCATGGACATTCGCGTGCATCGTAATGCTTATGGACGTCAGATGGGTAGTTTCTATACCGAACACGATGTGAACGGTATCGGAACGATCCCTATGACTTTCATACGTGCCCCTTACATAGAAAAAACACTTCAACAAAGTCCGTCAAATACCGAACCCGTCGAAGTGCTTTCCGTTTTAGACAATCACATTATTGCTGCACGTCAGGGAAATCAGCTGGTCTGCTCATTTCATCCTGAGTTGAATGAAGATCTACGCTTTCATAAATATTTCATTTCCATCGTACAACAAAGTAAGTAATAGATCATCTTATTACCGTTGTTTAATGAATTGCTGATAATAGACACCCTCAGCGGTCTCTATTTTTAGCATATAGATACCAGGGATATAGTCGCGCACATCCATCTGGTTGTCTTGCATACTACTTCTCATCACCATACCATGCATGTCATAGCAAGTGCAATTCAAAATCTTCTCACTGCAAACAACCTTGATAAAGTCTTTGGCTGGATTTGGATAAACCACAATCGCATTCTCATTTTTCAACTCCTCAACACCAGACTTATCACATCCCGAACCATTCTTATCGTTTGGTGTAGCCGATAATGTGTTTCCATCATCGCAATAAGAGAAGATAACCCAATCATCTCCATTATCCGTACTTCTTCCATACGACTCATTGGTTGCCAATTTGCCATATTGTACACAATCCAATAGTTCGCCATCTGGTGTCAACAAACAGATTTGTGATGTATTATCTACATCCAATTTGAAATCCAAATAGTTGCTTCCATATCGACTGTCACCCTTTGCCCACAAAAGCAAACGCTCTCCTGGTTTCACGGTTAAATCATCCGAACTATATGGCAATACGGACACCTGAGAGTTCTTACTATTACTCAATTGGAAACCAGAAAGATTGATGGCAGATGTTCCATAATTATACACCTCAATCCAATCAGGATATTTGGCATAATCATCTGCATTTTTCGAATTAGCATCACTACTTGGACAAACCTCATTGATAACCAATGCAGGAGTAACGTTTTGAGACTTCTCAAAGATCGCAGTGATTTGGGTTGCACCCTTCAATGAGCCTGACAGATAACCTGGCAAGTACATTGCTTGCTCACCCGATTTCTCCTTTATCTCAATATTTTTCTCTTCCGAGATCTCCCATCCGGAGAATATGTATCCTTCCGGTGCATACGCATTCACCTGCATGTCATAACCTGCAATATATTTACCATCGAACTTCACAAATGGTTCATCATTCAATGTAAACTTAGCACCTTCCACATTCGAATGGATGGAGAGTTCCACCGCCCCATCTCCATTTACGTATGTGTTTATATGACCATAGATGTACTCGGGACGAGCCAAAGCAAACGTACGCATATCCTTAGCCGCATTGGCTGCATCCGTGTTTTTGTAGGCACAATACTCTTCTTTAACCAATCCTGTGATACTATCAAACACGGCTTTGATACGTTCCTCTGATAGATGATCAGCAAGGTTAAGCAAGAACTTGGTGACAAACTTGCGTTCAAACTGCTTATTCTTAGACAATGGTTTAAAAATATTCACCATCCAATCATGTTTGTTAGCCCACGATGTCTTTCCTTCTCCCTGACACCATTGGATCATATTTCGACTGCTGCTTCCACTCCAATCCGAACATATTTTGAATCCAAAGTCCAAATCAAATAATATCCATCGGAACAATCCGCCATTCTTCTCTCTCCATATCTTCGTGTTATTGCCTGGCCAATCGGTATTGGCTACAAACTGTTGTATGATTTGGTAGTCGATATACTCATCCATATCCATACGAGAAGCAGCCCCTTTGTAAAAATCTTCACTGTTCACATCCGTATGGTTCAGATACTCCACCAACTCGTTGTATGCATCCATATCCCCTTCCGTTGCTTTGATACCCAACTGATCAGAGACACGAATCATATCAATCTCATCATCATCCAATCCATAGTTGGCCTTCACATAGTCAGAAGTGGTACGCTCATGCAATCCCATCATTCCAACATACTTTCCATTCAAATAGTATGCTACCGGTTGATAGGCCTGATAGTCGATGTTCATACCAATGGCAAACGTCTGCATCAAACCGTCACGGAAAGGCACGCAACTATAACCACTACCTCCATTTCTCAAGTGAAGTGCCTGATGTATCATATCAGGTTTCGAAACAAAGAAATGATAATCAAAATGGTCGACACCCGTCTTTTTAGAAGATTTTAGAGAAATGGATTTGATGGATTCCAATCGTGAACAACCTCCGACAATTTCCGATTCTACTTCTTGTGAAACCACCTGACGTCCATCTACAATATATTCAAAATTCAACGGACGTTTCCAATCACGATTGGCATTGGAAACCGTTCTCTGACAATCCTTCTCGCCCGACACACCGTTCTTTCCCGTCACAAACATACCCAACATTGGGTCATCATAATAAAGTTCATCAATCGTAACCGAAACAATCGGTACGGTATATCCTCCACAGCCCTCATGCTTACTATCACTAAAGATATATGAAGCGGTCGCTATCTTACTAGACAACATACCCGAATGAATTGCCACAGCACGAATGTTCGCATTCTGACTCACATTTATCGCATCACTATAAAGTATTCCATTCGTCTCCGAAGGTTCCGTACCATCCAACGTATAGTAGATCAAAGCACCTGAGGTGGCACATGATAAGGTGACCTCCGTTGGCGACTGAAGTAGTCCGGGTTGTTGATTAAACGTAGGTGCCTGACATCTGTTGCTTGTAGTTAAATCTGACACAACAAATGTATTTTCTTCATACGGAGAGGGTTGCATATATCCCTCCGTATCTCCATAACGTCCAAATGAAACGTGCGAATCCGTAAAACCATAGGCTATCGAATCGATCAACTCGCCATCGTATGACAAGGTGAGATATCCTCCATCCGTATCCAGTTTATAAGGTGCATGATTGTTGGTGGATGATTCATCCGCCCATAGAATAGACAAATCAGAGCCTTTCAACAAAACAGTGTTGTCGATGGTCCACACCCACTTCTCTTTATACTTGTTTTTAGAGGTTAATTTATAATGCGTCAAGACACAATGTTTCAAATCAACCTGATAGGAAGCCCCATTCTTAAACTCTATATAACCAGAGAAATTATAATTATCCGTATTCACATAGGTGGACATGTTGCAAGGCATCACCTCACTGAAACGCACCTTACTGAAATACTCCTTTGGATCCAATTTAGAGATATAATTATCCTTGTAAGAATCAGAACAACGTCTGCATCGATGAAGTGTATAACCATCCTCATCGATCGTCGGGTCATGAACGATTGTTTCATAATCATGTCCCAAAGCCTCAATTTCCTCCGTATAAGAGTATTGACAAATTTTACAAACGTGCTTTTTAGAACCCTTCTCGGTACAGGTGGCAGCGATGGTCTCCTCTTGATATTGATGTTGCTGAGGGGCAAACGTCTCACTGGTTTTATCTCCACATCGTGAACATGTATGGTTAATGACACCCCCTTCTTCACAATTCGACACCACATATTCACTGTTATAATCATGTCCTACAGGAGCAACTGTCACTGTGTAAGTAGAATCACACTTCCTACACTTATAAGTTTCATATCCTTCTGATTCACAGTAGGTCACCGAACCTTCCATACGGAACTCATGACGACATTCCTTACCAGGTTCCTCTGGTCCTGGAGGTGCCGAAAAAACAGACATTGTAAAACACAATGACAGAATAAAGATCAATCTGGTTTTCATCGTAAAATGATTAATACACCTATTATACAACTAAGGGATTTTCATTCCCATTTAACTATTTATTCACTAAAAAACTCCTCAGTACAGCTTTATATTTATACTTTCACCTATACTATATCCATCATCATAAACATCAATCAGAGAGCAAATTTACACATTATTTTTATATGACATTCTTTTTTTCAATGAACAACATTATTTTTTCAACTTTTGAAAATCACTTCATGTAATTGTCTCCCAGATAGTCTATCATAGACTCCTCCCAATCAACATCATTCGTTTTATCAATAAAGTCACTGATATACCAATTTCCCCGTTCTTTTTTCAACTCGAGGACAATAGGTCTGTAAGGAGATGTCTCGAATATTCTAAGGGAGAGAGAGACGACCGCTTCTGTTTCAGTCAGATTCTGTACAGTAATATCTTTGTGAGTGATTTTATCAAAATCCTGTCCCATGACCCAATAATCAGCATCAAAAAAGCCGATTCCATCGACTTCTTTATCCATTTCATAAATCGCCTCAACCTTTTCATTCCATGAATTGCTACAAAACAGAGAGTCTAGTTTTGCTCTATTCATAATGTTCGAACCATAGGCCTTTTCCATGTAACAGTAAATAGAATCCACTCGGTCTATGACACGTTTCTTTTCATCTATCACTTGTTCTGTTGAGACTTGCTCAGTTGAAGTCTCCGTCTGACTGACGGCAGTTGTATCATGACTTGGTGATTCATTGCCATTTGGTTTAGGAATTATTCTCACATTATCTGTACAACCCATCATTCCCAACAAAATGCCACCCAATAAAATACAACTGACTACCTTTTTTCTCATATCCTCTTTGTTTTTTTTATAGTTGAATCAATCTTCCCTCTCCCTTCCGCGAATCGCATTCACTCTTCAAGAATGTCCTTCTCTCACTTCCGTTGATAAAATTTAAAATCTTGAAAAGGTACAAAAAAATCACCATTCGACAAAAAAAAACCACAACTAACTCTTCACAGAGTGATTGTGGCTACTATTTTAAAGTATAAATGTTTCCTGAGAACGAAATTATTTCTTTTCCGTTTACGTTGGCAAATATAAAGGGTTTTAGCATGTAGCAACGGAGAATCACGTTACAAAAAGAGTGGAAATTTGTTTCAAATGCACGAAAACGAGGCTTTTTAGCTATTATAGAAGAGGAAATGTTACAAACGTCTGTCCTAACAATTAAATATCTTTTTTAATTCCACACACCGAATATTTCAGCAAAAATTTCGTTATCTTTGTAGAATAATATAATAGCAAAATGAAAGATTTAGTTCTTGCCACAAACAATCCCCATAAAGTGGATGAGATAAAAAGTAAGTTGGGTAACTCTTTATCCATAAAGACGCTTAACGAATTGGGGTTTTACGATGACATACCAGAGACTGCAGGCACGTTGCAGGGCAATGCTAGTCAGAAGGCTCATTTCCTATACGACAAATTTGGTTGCAACTGTTTTGCAGACGACACAGGTTTGGAAGTAGAGGCTTTAAATGGCGAACCTGGGGTCTACTCTGCCCGTTATGCAGGAGTTGACAAAGACTCTGAGGCAAATATGCAAAAGTTATTGAAGAATCTATCAGGGAAAGAGAATCGGAATGCGCGCTTTCGCACTGTCATTTCTCTTATCTGGGAGGGAGAAGAACACTTCTTCGAAGGCATTGTTGAAGGGACAATTCTAACAGAAAAACATGGTTCTGAAGGATTTGGATATGATCCCATTTTCCAACCCAATGGATATTCGAAATCATTTGCAGAACTCTCAATGGACGAAAAGAATGCGATCAGTCATCGAGGGAAAGCCGTTGAGAAATTATTACAATTTTTGAATAAAAACCTTTAAAATACGAACGCAATGAAACTACTCAGATTATTCTTTCTTCCATTGCTTTTGGTAACTCTCTCTGCTTCATCGCAAGAGATTGGCTCATGGAAAACATTCTTCTCCTACAATAAAGTGGACTTTATCACACAGTCCAAGGATCGAATCTATGCATTAGGTAATGGTGTGCTCTTCTCTGTTGACAAACAGTATGAGAACATTCAAACATACACGAAAGCTGATGGTTTGTCAGATTGTTACATCTCGAAGATTGCTTACAGCGAACAGTTAGACGCCCTCATCATTGGCTATGACAATAGTAACATTGATATCATCAAAAAAAATAAAGTCGTCAATATATCCGACTTTAAAAGAAAGGAAATCAATGACAAACAAATCAATAGCATCACCACCCATGACAAATACGCTTACCTTGCCTGCGGATTAGGAATCGTGGTCGTTGATATGAAAAGAAATGAAATTGCAGACATGTACATCATTGGTGACAATGGACAATATCTCGCAGTATATCAAGTGGAGATCATCGACAATACCATCTATGCCTTGACACAAGAAGGATTGCGATGCGCAAACATCAAGGAATCTAACTTAGCCGATTATGCAAAATGGAGTCGTGCCACCCTAACAAATGGGAAACTTCAAACAATTGCCAACGACGACTCCGTCTCTCTTAGCGCTATAAACCCAAAGGCAGACAAACAACTCCAAACAATTGCCAACTTTAACAACCAACTTATATTGGTCTACCAAGATTCCATAGCTGTAGTTCACGCTGATAAAACTACCGAGAATCTACAAAACATACACGATTTCAAGAGCATCTCCACCTCATCCGATGCTATCGTCATCGCTGCGGGAGATTCCCTATTCAACTACGACAAATCACTGGAGCTAAAAGAGATTGTTTTCACAGATTACACTAAATATGCCATCTATACACCATCCACCAACTCCTATTGGGTGGCTCGCGCACAAGACTACGTAAACAGTCAATCTGAAATCTTCAACCTCTTCAAATACAAATATGGTGTGTCGGCTGGCAAATTTGTTCCTAACGGACCTCTATCACATACGGTCGCATTCCTCAAATATGAGTATGGACAACTCATTACAGGTAGTGGTGGTCAGTTTGATATCCCAATATTAGACTATCCTGGTGTTGTCCAAATCATGGAAAACAATGAGTGGACCGTCATCACTGAATCTGACTTTGAACCAGGCGTTACCATACGCGAGAAATCAAGGTTCGTAGACGTTCTGGATGCTATAGTGGACCCTTCCGATCATAAACGAATTTACATAGCTTCATGGCGTTCTTTGTTCGAACTATACGACAAGAAACCTTACAAACACTATTGGACAGAGAACACAGCTCTGACCAATACCAGTAGCCGTATCCTAATTGATGGTCTCTGTTTCGACAAAGACAACAATCTATGGATACCGAACCACCTATCTCCATCTGGACTAGTTGTAAAAAAAGCAGACGGTACTTGGCAAGCGTTCGACTATTCAGAAGTTAAAGACACTCGTTTCAAGGAGACATTCATCAGTAAAAATGGCCTTATGTGGATTATCCGTCCTCGTCCTAACAACGGAGCTGGTGTGGTCGTAATAGACCAAAACGGCACTCCGTTCGAACAAAGCGATGACAAGCACATTTACTACAGTTCATTCCAAGATGCGGACGGAAACACAGTCACTCCTAATGCCTTCCGATGCGTTACCGAAGATAAAAACAATGAGATATGGATCGGAACCAGCACAGGTCCGCTAATCGTCACTGACCAAAAGAAGATTTTTGACAAAAACTTCACCATCAATCGTGTAAAAATCACGCGTGAAGACAATGCAAACTATGCGGATTACTTGCTAGGAAGCGACCAGATAAACGCTATCATCGTGGATGGTGGCAATCGTAAATGGTTAGGTTCCTCCACTTCTGGTGTCTATCTCCTCTCTCCCGACGGAAAAGAGACCCTTCTTCACTTCACAACGGAAAACAGTCCGCTGACATCCAACACCGTCATCGACATGGCGATGAATCAGGAAACTGGCGAACTATATATTGCTACATCCAACGGACTCTTCTCATACATGACCAATTCCTCAGAACCTGCAGAAGACTACTCTGGCGTCTATGCATATCCGAACCCTGTGACTCCAGACTTCGACGGAGAAATAGCAGTTAAAGGTCTGGTGGGAAACAGCCTCGTTCGTATCTCTGATGTTGAAGGAAAGGTTATATACGAGGATTACTCAAACGGAGGAACATTCACCTGGAATGGCAAAAACCTCAAAAACAAACGTGTGGCATCTGGTATCTATTACATATTTGCTGCACAAGAAGATGGTTCCATGAAGATGGTGACGAAAATAGCCTTTATCCATTAATAAACAGAATTTTATCAACAACCGTAATGAAGATAGAAAACTTAGATTCCATTCATCAGACAGCAAAAGAATTCATTGCTGCCATGGGTGATAATAAAGTGTTTTTGTTCTACGGCACCATGGGAGCAGGCAAAACCACATTCATACGTGCCATCTGCGAGGAACTAGGTGTCAAGGAGAGTATCAACAGCCCTACATTCGCCATCATCAACGAATATAAGTCGGGCAACGGAGACCCTATCTTCCACTTCGATTTCTACAGAATCAACAAAGAAGAGGAAGCCTTCGACTTCGGTTATGAAGACTATTTCTATAGCGGAAACCTCTGTTTCGTGGAATGGCCCGAAAAAATCATCAACCTTCTTCCTGATGATGCCGTTAAAGTCTCCATACAAGAACTTCCCGACGGCTCCAGAGAAGTTGTCATTGAATAACATACTTTGTATATGAAAATAGGATTTGACGCCAAACGTGCTTTCTACAATTCTCGTGGATTAGGTTGCTACAGCAGAGACGTAATACGCTTGCTGTCAGACCATTATTCTGAGAACCAATATTTTTTATACACTCCGAAAACACAAGGTGCCATCTCCTTTCCTCATAACGAATCATGCTGTGAGGTACGAGCTCCTCAAGGACTACACGCCTGGGGCCCTCTCTCCTCCCTTTGGAGAACCAAAAGCATCTGTCCCGATATTCAACATGATCAACTTGATATCTATCACGGATTAAGCCATGAACTACCCTACGGCATAGAGAAGACCGGCACTCATACCGTCGTCACCATGCACGACCTCATCTTTTTGAAAAACCCGGAACTCTTCCCCTTTTTCGACCGCTACTCCTTTCGCAAGAAATACACTCATGGAGCTCATGTCGCCGACAGAATCATCGCTATCAGCGAAGAGACCAAAAGTGACCTCATCAACTACTTGGGCGAAAAGGAGGAACGCATCGATGTGGTATACCAAGGCTATAGCACCGTCTTCAGAAATGCAGTGACGGATGAACAAAAAAAGAGTATTAAAACAAAATATAACCTGCCCGACCATTTCATGCTAATCATCTGCGCCATTGAACGTCGCAAAAACCATGAACTCATCTTAAAAGCGATGCGCAACCCGCAAGTAGAGCTCCCATTGGTCATCGCAGGCAACCCCTCACAATACAAAGAGACGCTTCTCTCCATGATTCATGAATATCAACTGGAGAAGAAAGTCTTTTTCATCGGACATGTGGAGACCGTAGACCTTCCTCCTCTCTATCAATTGGCAGACCTATTCGTCTATCCTTCTCTTTTTGAGGGATTCGGTAGGCCCATACTGGAATCCCTTGTCATGGGAACCCCTGTCATCACAAGCAAAGGCAGCTGTTTCCAAGAGACTGGAGGGAAAGCAGCACGCTACGTCTCTTGCGACGATGATGAAGAATTAGCTCATACCATCATACAAGTTACTTCTGATGAGTCACTCCGCAAGACAATGATTGAAGAGGGATATCAACACGCTGCTAACTTTTCAGACGAAAGAATAGCAGCAAAACTGATGGAAACATACAAAAAAATAGTTTGACGACATGGTTGAAATCATAGAAAATACACTACGAACAATCGGCATTGAAAGCCTCAACGAGATGCAAACGGCCGCACTCAAAGCAAACGAGTCGGGTCGCGACGTGCTTCTGCTCTCACCCACCGGATCTGGTAAAACACTCGCATTCCTTTTGCCACTCCTCCGTCAGATGAGACAAGACACCCCAGGCGTACAAGCACTCGTCATTGCTCCCTCTCGTGAACTGGCTCTTCAGATAGAAACGGTTTTCAAGTCGTTCAAATCCTCCTTTAAGGTCACTTGCTGCTGCGGAGGTCACTCATCCGAACAGGAGAAAAAAACACTGACAGAAAACACACCCGCTCTATTAATAGGAACACCAGGTCGACTATTAGATCACATTGAACAAGGCAACATCACTCCAGAAACCATCAAATACCTCATCTTGGATGAATTTGACAAATCATTGGAGTTGGGTTTCCAAGATGAAATGAAAGAAATCATCAGTCACCTATCCGGACTGAAAAAGAAAATGCTACTCTCTGCTACGCGCACCGACGAGATTCCTTCCTTTGTGAAGATTCACAATCCTATGATCTTAGAATTCCTCGGTGAAAGCGGTCAGAAGATTAACCTCACAAAATATATTGTTCATTCACCCGTGAAAGACAAATTAGAATCACTTATGAAACTAATCTGCCAAATCGGAAATGAACCGACACTCATCTTCGTCAACTATCGAGAGTCGGTAGAACGTGTTGCCAATTACCTTCGTAAGAAGGGGGCGGATTGTAAAATGTTTCACGGAGGAATGGAACAGGTGGACCGAGAAAAAGCGCTCTTCCAGTTTAAAAGTGGAAGTTCCTATTTGCTTGTATCCACCGACTTGGCTGCACGCGGATTGGACATCCTCGACGTGAAGCATGTGATTCACTATCACCTGCCTGTCAATCAAGAGGCCTACACCCATCGCAACGGACGAACTGCTCGTATGTTCGCAGAAGGAAATGCCTACATCATTCTTCATGGTGAAGAACACTTACCAGAATATCTTTCGGAAAAAAATTTCAGCAATTACCCTTTACAAGAGAATCCACCCGCATTGAAACCATCCGCATGGATTTCATTGTACATTGGCAAAGGAAAGAAAGATAAACTCAGCAAAGGGGATATCGCAGGATTCCTAATGAAAAAAGGATTATTGGAGAAAAATCAGATAGGGACCATTGAGGTATATGACAAATGCTCATACGCATCCATTGCACGTTCCGAACTGAACGTCCTACTCAAACGGATCCGAAATGAGAAGATAAAAGGATTAAAAACAATTTTCGAAGAAAGTAAATAATTTTTTATGCAAAAGATTCAAATATCCAACTCTGTTGATTCCCTTTTCGAGGAATTAAAAAACATTAAGCCCTCATCCACTTTCGTGCTAACCGACACGAACACGCTGAAACTATGTTGGCCCATTCTACAAAAGGGCATAAACATTCCTGCCGATCATGTTATCACCATTCCTGCAGGAGATGATAACAAGAACCTCGAGTCATTGGCATACGTATGGCAACAACTAAGTGAGAAGGGTGCTACACGCAAATCGCTACTCATCAACTTAGGTGGCGGAATGGTAACCGACCTTGGAGGCTTTGCCGCTTCCACCTTCAAACGAGGAATCAACTACATCAATGTCCCAACCACTCTGTTAGGAGCCGTAGATGCAGCCGTGGGAGGAAAAACAGGCATCAACTTCAACGGACTGAAAAACGAGATTGGCGTCATCAATCCCGCATTAAGCGTACTCATCTACGTGGGATTCTTCAAAACACTCTCTCAAGAAAATATCTTCTCAGGTTTTGCCGAGATGATTAAACACGGTATCATCTCCGACCCAACTGTATGGAAACATATCTGCGAAACAGATTTATACAATATTGATTATCAAAAACTTCCAGGACTACTTCGTGAATCTATCCAAGTGAAGGAAAAGATTGTAGCCGTAGACCCAACAGAGAAGGGCATACGAAAAGCACTCAATTTCGGACATACAATTGGACATGCTTTTGAAAGCCATGCCATCGAACGCGGAGAAACCAAACTTCATGGTTATGCAGTAGCTTGGGGTATGATTTCCGAACTTTATCTTAGTCACAAAAAATGTGGACTTCCTAAATACATACTCTTTCAAGCAATTCAGTTCATCAAAGAGAACTACGGTGCATTCTACATCACTTGCAAAGAGTATGATCGTCTCTATGAATTGATGACACACGATAAGAAAAATGAAGAGAAGGATACCATTCTATTCACACTTTTGTCCAATATAGGAGAGGTGAAAATTAATACTGTCGTAGATAAACAGGATATTTTTGAATCACTCGATTTCTATCGAGACTCACTAGGCATCTAACTTCAAAGAAGATGGAAAACATTCATATCAAAGCAATTGTTCCAGAGAAAGCAATATCAGAGCATACCATTCTATTGCCAGCCTCCAAAAGCATAAGCAATAGAGCCCTCATTCTAAACGCTTTGAGTAAGGCACCCGGACGTATTTACAATCTGGCAGAGTGTGATGACACAGATGTGTTAAGCGCCGCTCTCACCTCGCATGATGAGACCAACTTCAACATTGGTGCCGCAGGTACTGCCATGCGCTTCCTAACAGCCTATCTAGCAGGGAAGCCAGGCGATTGGACCATCACAGGAAGTGAACGAATGAAACAACGTCCCATCGGAATACTTGTCGACGCCCTGAACAACATCGGAGCAGAGATTAGTTACCTTGAAAAGGAAGGTTTTCCACCTTTAAAGATCCATGGAAAGAAGTTATTGGGAGGAACCGTCCATCTAAACGGAGGTGTCAGCAGTCAGTTCATATCTGCCCTACTGATGATTGCCCCTACGACACAAAAAGGAATCGAACTTCACTTAGAAGGAGAGATTATCTCACGTCCCTATATTGAGATGACTTTGCAAATGATGAAGGCGTATGGTGTGGATTCTCAATGGGAAGGCAAAAGCATTCAGATAGTTTCACAAGAATACAAAACCACCGATTATACGGTAGAATCAGATTGGTCTGCCGCCTCCTATTGGTATGAAATTGCAGCACTGAGTCCTTCCACAATCAATTTCACGTTGCCTCACCTCTACGAGAAGAGTTTGCAAGGAGACTCGATGGGAAGGAAGATTTTCGAGCCATTGGGAGTTAGCACACAGTTCGTGCAAGATGGTGTCAGAATTTCCAAAACGAAGAAGGCGGTTGAACATTTCGAATATGATTTTAGCGGACAGCCCGACATAGCCCAAACCCTTGTGGTAACCTGCTGCAGTTTAGGCATCACCTTTCGCTTCACAGGTTTACAAACTCTAAAGATCAAAGAGACTGACAGAATCGAAGCATTAAAGAACGAGTGTAAGAAATTAGGATTCATTCTGAAAGAAGAGGGTGTCGGCTCCTTATATTGGGATGGAGAGCAATACAGGCGAGATGAGCATCCACAGATTGCTACTTATAAAGACCATCGAATGGCAATGGCATTTGCCCCAAGTACCATCCGCTTAGGTGATATAACAATAGAGGAACCCAACGTAGTAAGTAAGTCATATCCAAAATTTTGGGATGATTTATGGTCTTGCCAATTATTTGAAAATTTATAATAAAACAATAAAACCATCTAAAAAGGGAAAAGCATGAAAAAGGTTATTTTCATAGTGATGTTGCTAATTGGAGCAATAACCTATATTCAAGCACAAGAAGAGGAAGGTGAAAACACGAATTTCACCAGTTTTCCAGTGAATTATACAGGTCAAAAGCCAGTGATTACAGACTTCGTAACAGCCATACTATCACAGAATAACGGAGAAGGCGTCTTTGTAGAAATGGCTGAGAATTGGAAGAAATACCAAAAAGGAGAAACATTACCCAAAGGCAGATCATTTACGGTAGATACAAAGAATGGTTATATCCGTTACGATGTCACCTATTCAAAGGAGGAAACCGTATATGTAGAGTTTTGCTTTTGGAATTGTACAGATGGAAAGCATAAGATAGTGGCTTCCAATTTTGTTCTTCTCATGAATGGGAAACCAACAGACACAGAATTAACCGGGCAATCATTCTACCAATACGACAATGCGACAAAGAAAATGATATACACGTATGCCTACGACTTGGGCGTTCAACCAGAATATCCCAATGGAGCGAAATGTAATTTACCACGAGTAGGCAAATCCATTGAGTATGTATCTGACACCCCATCAGGGAAGATGACTCAACGTTTCACTTGGAATGGCAGTAAGTTTGTAGCAGAGAAGATTACCAAATAAAAAAGCAATTCACGAATGAATTGCTTCCCATTGTATGTAACTTTTGATTGAGCCGATAGCGAGACTCGAACTCGCGACCTACGCATTACGAATGCGTTGCTCTACCAACTGAGCTATAGCGGCAATGCGGGTGCAAAAGTAATCTTTTTTTTAAAAACCACAAATTTTTTTTATAGATTTGCACAGCGTTACTTTTTTATAAAAATGATAGAAATTAGAAAAATATCCTCGCATAAGGAGTTAAAGCAATTTGTTCGTTTTGCCAATGATTTATATTCCGACTGCCCCTATTGGGTTCCGCCATTGGAGTTTGACGAATTAAAGACCCTCCGCAAAGATAAAAACCCTGCATTCGAGCATTGCGAAGCAGAATAGTGGCTTGCGTATAAAGATGGAAAGATTGTTGGCCGTATAGCAGGTATCATCAACCACATTGCCAACCAGAAATGGGGCAACAAAGTGCGTTTTGGATGGTTTGATTTCATTGAAGACATTGAAGTAGCCAGAGCCCTTCTCAACACTGTAGAAGAGTGGGGGAAATCCAAAGGTATGGGAATCATTCAAGGTCCGTTAGGCTTCAACGATATGGATCGTGAAGGTATGTTGGTATATGGATATGAAAATGAGCCTACCATTGCCAGTATCTATAATCACCCATACTATGTCAGTTTCATGGAGCAACTCAGCTACGAAAAAGCTGAAGATTGGTTGCAATATAAAATCAAACTTGATGCGATACCAGAGAAGATCAAGCGCGTCAGCAAAATGATTGCAGAACGCTACAATCTACGAGCTCTTTCATTCACGAAGAAAAAGGATTTGAAAAAATATGCACGTCCTTTGTTCCATACACTAAATGCTTCTTTCTCAAATCTTTACGGATATTCCGAATTAACAGATAAGGAGATTGACTCCATTGTAGCCAGCTATTTTTCATTCATTGACCCAAAATATGTGTGTATCATCGTAGATGAGAATGACACAGTGGTTGCTTTCGGTATCAGCATGTGTTCACTATCTGCAGCATACAAAAAGGCAAAAGGTAAAGTATTCCCATTTGGATTCATTCATATATTGAATGCCATGAGGAAACCGAAAATCATCGATTTATACCTCAATGGTGTATTACCAGAATGGCAGAAAAGGGGTATTCACTCTCTCTACTATACACAAATGACACAAACATATATGGATAATAACATTCCGATTGCCATTACGAATCCGCAATTGGAAACCAATGTCAATGCCGTTCACATCTGGAGCAATTATGAAAATGAATTATATTGCCGCAGAAGATGTTATGAGAAAACTTTGTAAGATTAGACATGGAGAATAACGACGTCATAGAGTTACTAAAGAAAGACAAATTCATCCTTTACAATGGCATCGAACTTCTGGAAATAGGAGAAGGGGAAGCCACAGGAAGAATGAACATAACGGAAAATCATCTCAATGGATTAGGTACCGTACAAGGCGGTGCCATATTCACATTGGCTGACTACATCTGTGCAGCTGCTGCCAACTCACGTGGGAAAGCAGCCGTCACCCTCGATGGTCAGATGGATTACATCAAAGCCGTATCCAAAGGAACGCTCTATGCTCATGCCACAGAGGTGTTCCTTCGACGCACCATCGCCTCCTATCATGTGGAAGTGAGAAACGAAGAGGGTGCTCTAATCGCCACCCTTCAATCAAAAGTATTCAGAAAAGACGTTTAATCATGAAGAATTGGTCCCTCATATCATTCATTGCCTTCACTTTTCTCGTCAGTTCATGCGAGTCGCCTCGTGAAAAAGCTGACAAAGTGGAAGAGAAAGTTGTGACCGTTGTGGAAGATGTGATCGACGAAGAGATTGACGTGATTGATGATTTCGAGGAATTCATCGAAGACGAATCAGAACATTGTACTGTCTACTCAAAACTACGCAACAGCCGTAACCTACGTGACCCCAACAAAATGCATATCAAAACAGGTCGCGAAGTGGGTATGCACGAACCTTTTCGTAAAAATGCAGATTTCTTAGCTGTCAGAGACTCCCTCCTTCAATGTGGAAAACTTCAGTTTGTGGATGATGGTCTATTCTATAGGAAAAAGCGCATGAAGCACTCCTATCCTTACCTGACCCCTGAGGCCATCAACCTACTTCAAGAAATCAGTGTCCGTTTCAATGAGAATTTGAAGAAAAGGAAATTGCCAGAATATTCACTGCAACTCACCTCATGTCTCAGAACCATGGAGAGTCAAAGCGGACTTCGAAAGAAAAACAAAAATGCCACACGCGACACCTCAAGTCACGTCTTCGGTGCATCATTCGACATCTCCTATTGGGAGTTCTACCGCAATAAAGACGGACGACTCTGTCAACAAAAATATTTGCAAAACATCCTTTCTAAAACCATACGGGAAATCAGAAACGAAAAGAGATGTCTGGTCATCAAAGAAACCGGACAATTCTGCTTTCACTGTACCGTTTTGCGCTAATTCATTTCTCCCAACATGCAACTGAAAACGAACGCCATCGTTTTAAAAATTCAGAAATTCAAAGATAACGCTTCCATCCTCCATCTCTATACACTGGAAACAGGACGTGCCTCTTTTCTGCTATATGGCGCGCAAAGCAAAAAAAAAGGAAACGCAATCGCCTACCTACACCCTCTCTCGCTTGTCAGTCTGGATGTAAACATACGAAACACAAGAGAATTGAACATAATCACAGAAATCAAACAAGAGGAACCCACCATGGAGTTGCTATTCAACCCCATAAAAAGTTCATTGGCCTTCTTTATCGCTGAAATTCTATTGCAAGTGCTGAAAACCAACGAAAGAGACGATACGCTCTTTAGCTTCCTTCATCACTCCATCTCTCAACTAAACCATGAGTCCAAAAGCTTAGGTAACTTTCATATCGCCTTTCTCCTACGGCTCTCCCGTTTTCTTGGATTTCAACCCTCCATCGATACCCCTTACACCAATGTCTACTTCGATATGAAACAAGCGGAATTCACATCTCGCCAACCAGAACATCAATACTTCCTCCGCGCCAATGAAACAGAGAAAATGAAACTACTTCTACGCATGAACTATCGTAATTTTCACCTCTTCCGTTTCACCAAAACAGAACGAAGTGAAGTGATCGACCGCATCCTGCAGTATTATAGAATTCACACACAATGCATGGGCGACATCAAATCACTCTACGTACTCAAAGATATCTTTGAATAACAACATACAAACAAGCTTGCATAGATAACCCTATCTGTTAATAAATAACTAACCCAAAAGTTTTTTTTCTAAATATAAATCCCTAATTTCGCAACCGTAATAAATTATTATTACAAAAAGTAAGGGTTTAATTACAAAATAGTAGGTCTATGGCAGAAAAAACACGATATTCAGACGCTGAATTGGAGGAATTCAAGGAGCTCATTTTAGAAAAATTAGAGGCAGCTAAACGCGATTATGAGATATTCAAATCAAGTATGGCAAATATGGATGGAAATGACACGAGCGACACGTCTCCTACATTCAAGCAATTGGATGAGAGCGCAGCTACAATGACCAAAGAAGAAGCAGGTCGTTTAGCTCAACGTCAAATGAAATTCATTCAGCACCTACAAGCTGCTTTGGTTAGAATTGAAAACAAAACCTATGGCATTTGCAGAGAGACTGGTAAGTTGATTCCAAAAGAGCGTTTACGCGCTGTTCCTCACGCTACTCTTTGCATCGACGCCAAGAAGAATGGTGCAAAATAATAATTGATTGTCATAGTTAGGAACTTCACAATGGAGTTCCTAACTTTTTTCATATAAGGTGGGTTCATAAATTCACCGTTAAAATAAAAATTAGTAATACATCCCTCAAAAGAGAGAAAATGTCACAAAGGCAAAAAACCATCATCGCAGCAGTTTGTATTGGCTTGATCATTCTGATTGACCAAATTGTGAAAATATATGTGAAGACACACTTTTTCATTGGAGAAAGTCTTGAGGTCTTCAGCTGGTTTCACATCCGTTTCGTTGAAAACAACGGAATGGCATTCGGCATTGAACTATTCAACAAGATTTTTCTTACACTATTCCGAGTTGCTGCTGTCGGTCTGATTGGTTACTACCTACATCTCATCATTAAGAAGAATTACAGTATCGGCTACATCCTTTGCGTTGCCGCCCTATTGGCTGGCGCCTTCGGTAACATCATAGACTGCGTATTCTATGGCATCATCTTCGATGCTGGTCACCCCATCGCAACCATGTTCCCAGAACAAGGATATGCTCCTCTCTTCTATGGGAAAGTGGTCGATATGCTTTACTTCCCGCTAATCGACACCTACCTTCCTTCGTGGATGCCACTAATTGGAGGTTCTCATCTCACCTTCTTCGACCCTGTCTTCAATATAGCAGACGCTGCGATCTGCGTCAGCATCTTCTGCGCTATCATTTTCGAACGAAAGTATCTCATTGAAGATTTTAAGGAGAAAAAAGAGGACAAAGAGAAAAACACTGAAACTGAGTCAAAAACAGAATGACAATGAAAGCTTTACGACTTCTTCTATTCCTTCTACTTCCCCTACTCAGCAGTTGCCATTATGACAAGGGAAGACCCATTATCCCTGAAAAAGAGATGGCTCAGATATTATCTGAATACTATCTGATGCAGTCAACCTTGACACAATTCGAACTACCCGCAAATGAGACTCGTTTCCTATATTATACTCAAATAGTGGAAAAATACGGATATAGTGAAGCAGATTTCGACTCCTCTGTATTTTGGTATACGAAAAACCGTGATGTGTTCGAGCAAGTATACATACAAGCAAACGCCATTCTCGAAGCAAAAAAGGACTCACTGAATGCACTACTCGCCACTCAACCTCAACCTGCAGCCGAATAATAAAATGCTATTTCATGAGACGATTTGCTGCCAATAGAATCTATTTATCCGAGTCCGACACATTCACCAACGCGATCATCGAATTGTCTGACAACCGAAAAGTGCTATCCGTCAAACTTCTCTCTGAAGTTTCCGAAATCCACTCCACCCCATTCTACAACGGTATTCTACTACCTTTCGACAAAGAGAGATGTCTCCGCTGCCTAAAAGAGGAACTGAACGACACTTTACACACACTATTCATGGAACAATCTTTCTCCGTCGGCGATGAGATCTCCTCCCTCACACTTCTCTCTGGTCCCGAATTATTCTCAACTGGAAAACTTAAACAAGTAGATGTCAAAACCATCTTTTGAATACGATCAATCCTCAATCGTTATTCCCTCTACCTTTTGCAACTTACTCAACACCTTCTCATAATCTCGCTGACGCACCTGCAACTGCATCACACATGCATTATCGAAATTTTGTGAAAGCACCACAAGTCCCTCCTCTTTTATCACCTTCATCACATCATTCATCACCATATAACCAAAATGAATTGTAAACACCACCTCTATCTTCTTCTCTACAATTTCATTCTGTTCTAAGGCATCCTGCGAGGCTGTCCGATAGGCATTGATAAGGCCACTAGTACCCAACAACGTACCCCCAAAATATCGTACCACAATCATCAAGACATTCACCACGTCTTTCGATACCAAGACACCAAGCATCGGCTTCCCAGCCGTTCCCGATGGCTCGCCATCATCATTGGCACGCGTCTCTATGTTCATCGGATTTAACCGATAAGCATAGCATACATGACGAGCGTCATGATATTTCTTACGGAACTCATCCACAATGGATTTCACCTGCTCTTTCGTGGACACAGGGAAGGCGAAAGCATAAAATTTGCTTCCTTTCTCCTTGTATAATCCCTCCGACGGACGGATAATAGTTAAGTAGGTGTCTTCCATAAAATTAAACTATAAGGGTGAATTATAATAAGACGCATGATTGTCCACAAAAGAAACAATCATGCGTCATCATCCTCTGTCCGTTATCTATTACGACGAAAACTATCTTTGTTGCGACGGAACTCTTTCTTTGGACGTTCATTCTTGGCCTCTTCGCCCTTTCCTTTACGCCACTCTTTATCTCCGCCTCTGTACTTCTTTTTATCTCTGTCACGTCTGTCTCTTTTGCCACCACGACTCATCTCTTCATCCATTGCACTACGACGTGATCGTCTATCCTTGAATACCTCCATCAATTGGATTCCATCCTTCTGACGGGCAAAAGCACTCATCATGGAAGGGACAACGCGCTTCTCCACATCAAAGAAGGAGTAACGTGTCGTAATCTCAATATCGTGGACATCAATATCATGACTATCTGTTGTCTCATTAATCAAGCCCAACACGCGTTTTGGTGTGAATCCATCACGCGAACCCATGTTGATCTTCAAACGTTGAAGGTCTTCAGAGCCTTTTCTTCCCCTTCCTGAACGTTCACCTTTCGAACGTTTCTCCTTTTCTGGAATGTTCAAATCAGGTGCATTCTTGTAGTATTCCAAGAACCGGTTGAACTCCTGTGATACAAAATTAACGATCAAATCCTCGCGACTAATATCCTTCAGTTGCTCCATAATCATCGGCAAATAAGGTTGAATCTGCTCCTTATCTACGCTTTCTGAAGCATTCTGAATCTTGCCTATCAATGAGAACAACTGACTTTGGCACACCTCCAATCCAGATGGTACCGGTTGTTGTACAAACGTACGATTGATGGTTCGCTCTATTGTTTTTATCTTTCCCTTCTCTTTGGAATGGATGATTGATACCGAAATACCTTTCTTACCGGCACGACCAGTACGACCACTTCGGTGGGTATAATTCTCCACATCATCAGGCAAGTTATAATTGATGACATGCGTCAGATTATTCACATCCAATCCTCTGGCTGCCACATCCGTAGCCACCAAAATCTGAAGGTTCTTGATACGGAAACGTTGCATGACAGTGTCGCGTTGTGCTTGTGACAAATCACCATGCAAGGCATCTGCATTATATCCATCCTGCATCAGTTTCTCTGCCACCTCTTTCGTCTCCTGACGAGTACGACAGAATACTATCGCATAGATATCTGGATTAATGTCCACAACACGTTTCAAGCAATTGTAACGATCTTTTGCTTGGACCATGTAATAGATATGATCCACATTTTCCGTACCCGAATTTTTACGTCCAATAGCAATCTCCACGCTATTGCGCATATACTTCTTTGCAATGTTGGCAATCTCTTTCGGCATGGTGGCTGAAAAGAGCAACGTACGTCTATCCTCCGGAGTCTCTTGCAGAATTCGCTCGATATCCTCCTGGAAGCCCATGTTCAGCATTTCATCCGCCTCATCCAACACTAAATACTTAATAGCAGATAGATCAACCTTTCCTCTCTCAATCAAATCAATCAATCGTCCAGGTGTAGCCACCAAGATTTGAGGAGGAACATCCAATTGTCTGAATTGCGTGACAATACTCTCTCCACCATAAACAGGAACAATCTTCATCCCATTTATATACTTAGAAAAATTCTTCAAATCATTTGAGATTTGAATACACAATTCCCTTGTTGGTGATAGAACAAGAGCTTGGATTTTTTTCACACTGCTGTCTGTTAATTGTAACAAAGGAAGACCAAATCCTGCGGTCTTTCCCGTTCCCGTCTGGGCAAGTGCGACTAAATCCTCTGTATTATCTCCTAACAGAAACGGAGTCACTTTCTCTTGTATCGGCATAGGTTCCACAAAACCTAAATCTTCAATGCCGTGAAGGATCTCTTCGCTAAGCCCTAATTCCTTAAATGTACTCATATTGTACGTATCAGTTTAAAAATAGGGTGCAAAGGTACAGCTTTTTATTGTATTTACATAAAATATTGAATAATAATTTTTTACATTGACATAGAATCCCCGTAAACAGCCCAACGGACATGCTATTAAGAGAACACAACAGACGTCTGTAAATGGGTCTGCTCGCGTTTTTTCATTGATTAATAATATTCTATCACTCTATCGGTCAACTCCTTGATCTGACCATCAACATAATGACCTTGATAAATCCAATTAGTCTTCTTATCAAACTGATATACGTTCTCCTCTTTTTCAAATGGCTCATTATTCTCACCTGTTGCCTCAATCGAGGTCAAATTGCCACCTCTATCGTAGGTGAGTTTGGAATGTAGCATAACCGTCACCTCATCTGGTGCATATACAATGAACTCTGTCAAATTCTTCTTTTCATTGTACACCTCTTGTCGATAATTCACCAATTCTCTTTCTGCATTGTAAATCTTCACCTCTTTAGGCAAATCCTCCTTGTTTTTCTGAACTATCGTCTTTTGTACCAAGTTCTCCTTTTTATCGTACTCCAACGTTGTTTCAATCAGATTATCATCGTTGTATTGTTTGACGGTGTTTTTAATCATAAAATCTTCAGGATCCAAATCCAGTATCTCCACAACACGTCCCTTCTCATCATATTTGTACTTCGATACGAAATCTAGTTTCGCAAAATCTCCATACATCTGCTTTTGGGTCAACACACCTTTTTCATCATAGATATGAATCACTCGCTGAATCGTATCTCCGTCCGAATTAAACCAATAAGTTGCAGTCATCTGTCCCCGTTTGTTAAACAAACACTTTACGGATGATATCAGTTTACCTTTCTGTGCGACTCCATATACATCCTCCGCCACATATCTGCGTTCCCACAGAGACTTTACATCCCCTTTGAGATTCATATCTGTTCGATCCGATACTTCCGATTTACACCCCATCAAGATCAAGATGGGGAACAATACAACGTATTTTAATCCTTTCATGCTTCTTTTACAATTTTTCAATCATTTCAAAATCCATTTGTTTCTTATCCAAATTGGTCTTTTTAATACGAACCACCACTTCATCACCCAAACTATATGTACGGCGATACTTCTTACCTACCAAACAATAGTTTTTCTCATCATACGAGTAATAATCATCATCCAAATCTCGGATAGGAATCATTCCTTCACACTTGTTCTCATTCAACTCCACATAGATACCCCACTCCTGAATACCTGAGATAACTCCGTTATAGGTCTGTCCCACCTTATCTTGCATAAACTCAACTTGTTTATACTTGATGGATGCACGTTCAGCATTAGCTGCCAACTGTTCCATCTCAGAGCAATGTTTACACATATCCTCATAGACATTCTCATCCACGCTCTTGCCTCCGTCTGCATAGATGTCCAACAGGCGGTGTGCGATCATATCTGGGTATCGTCTGATTGGTGAGGTGAAGTGTGTATAATAGTCGAATGCCAATCCATAGTGACCACAGTTATCCGTAGAGTATTCTGCCTTTGCCATGGAACGAATAGTGATGGTCTCGATCAGATTCTGCTCCTTCTTTCCTTGCACTTGATTAAGCAACTGATTGATGGATGTGGAGACCTCCTTGTCCTTTCCTGTTGTCTTTAGTTTATAACCAAATTTAGCAATAAACTGTGATAGGTTATTTAACTTCTCAGGATCAGGCTGTGCATGCACACGATAGATGAATGTCTTCACCTTCTCCTCTTTTTTCTTTTTTCCGATATGTTCTGAAACAGTTCTGTTGGCCAACAACATAAACTCCTCTATCAGTTTATTAGCATCTTGCGACTCCTTAAAGTAGACACTGAGAGGTTTTCCTTTTTCATCGATTTCGAAGCGAACCTCCGTTCTTTCAAAAGCGATGGCACCCGATTTGAATCGGCGCTCTCTCAACTTCTTTGCCAACGCATCCAACGCCAAAATTTCATCCTTCATATCGCCCTCTTGCGTCTCGATGACACTCTGTGCCTCTTCGTATGTAAATCTTCTGTTGGATTTTATAACGGTATGAACGATCTTATATTTCAACACATTAGCATCATCGTCCATTTCAAACATCACAGAGTAACATAGTTTCTCTTCATCCGGACGAAGCGAGCACAACTGGTTAGATAATCGTTCTGGCAACATTGGGATGGTACGATCGACCAAGTAGACAGACGTAGCACGTTTGTAGGCCTCCTCATTGATACTGTCACCCACCTTCACATAGTGTGTGACATCTGCGATGTGAACACCCACCTCCCAATTGCCATTGCTTAACTTTCTGACAGACAAAGCATCATCGAAATCCTTCGCATCACGAGGGTCGATGGTGAAAGTTGGGATCTCACGGCAGTCCAGACGTTTTTTGATCTCCTCTTCAGTGATCTCCTCTGGTATCTCGTTAGCTGCATCTTCCAATGCCGACGGATATGAGTATGGCAATCCAAACTCTAATAGGATAGCATGCATCTCCGTTTCATTATCACCCGACGCGCCCAACACCTCTAGCACCTCACCAACAGGGTTTCTGTCTCGTTTCTCCCACTCCACAATCTTAACCACTGCCTTATCGCCATTCTTTCCACCTTTCAATTTATCTACTGGAATAAATATATCATTGGTGAGTAGACGGTCATCCACTTGAAGGAATGCATAGTTCTCCTTCACATCGAGTTTACCCACAAAGGTGTCATGACCACGTTGCAACACCTCCAAGACCTGTCCTTCTTGAATCTGACCTTTTCGTCCGGCAAACAGACGCACGCGCACAATATCGCCCACAATGGCCCTATTCAAGTATTTATCCATGATAAAGACATCCTTCGACGGATCATCCTCTTGTACCAAGAAGATCTTACCACCCGTACGTCGCTCCAATTTTCCAATAACAGAACCAGAGGTATTGTCCAAACGATATTTCCCGTTTGTCGGTTCTACCAGATAATCCTGTAGCACCAAAGCCTCCAAGATCTGTACCAACTGGCGTTTCTGAAGCATGGAGGTGACTCCAATCTCATAGGCAACCTGCTTGTAATTATAAGTCTGAGAAGGATTCTTTTCGAACAGTTTCACCGTGCGATCCAACATCTCCTGCTTGGTGATTCTTGCTTCAACAATTGAAGATTTTGTCTTTTGTTTTCTTTTATGAGGAAGACTTGCCCTCGATTTCTTATTTGATTTTGCCATTTTTTTTAATCTAATTTAAGATGGTGAATTTTCAAAAAACACCTTTTTTTGTTTTTATGAGGGATAAGAACCATCTTCTCCCCTTTTTATCTCTTGTAAAAATAAGAAAATATAGCGATTCACGAAAATAAAGCAGAAGAAATCTAATCTGTTTTGTAAGATAACCAATCTTGTGTAATTTTACACAATAAAAAAGAGGATATGACACAACAAGATTTGATGCATACAACGGTAGTTCATTACCACACGGTCGACGAACAGATGTTAAACATAAACGGCACCCTTTTTGGGGGCACCGCTATGGGATGGATGGACAAAGCTGGACATGAGCTCTCCATTGACCTGACAGGAAAAACGATGTACACGTTTACTGTCGACAAAATAAAATTCATAAAGCCAGTCTTCCTTCATGAGACGGTGGAGGTACTCGCCCAACCGTATGAATTAGGACCTGTGAAGTTAGTCTTGCAACTCACCCTCACGACCGACCCTAACGGGCCCAACAGAAGGACCGCCATAACCGGACTCTTCACATTCGTGCAAGTAGACGAACAGTACAGACCACACAGGATTCAATATCGTCAAGAGACGACAGGAATCTGCTAACACTGAAGTCTGTCACTATTTTTTATAAAACCATTTCGTATTTGTCAGTTTTAATGGTCCATTCCCTTCTATTGAAGAGGAGTTTGTTGCAATACGACAGTTCATTAACTCTATTCGATCGCAAGTGGAATCAGTATCGAATCCTCTAGGACAATCTCTAATCATGCAATTCTTCAGCAAAACGTTGCTTGTGCTATCATAGATAACTAATGCTTCTTCTACACATTCATAGATTGACGATTTGGTGATATTGACATTCATACAATTACATAAAGACAAACCATTAAGGCCGCATCCGTACAATTTGCAATTATCTATCTCCACATTGTTTGTTTTCCTCATATAAACAACACCTGCGGAACAAAGACTCTCTACTAAAGGCTGATGCCCGAGTTTCAAATTGCGAAGTTGAATATTTGAACATTCTTCTATGGAAAGTACCAAGAAGAATGTCTCCGTAACAAATAGATGCGACAACTCAGGATCTTTATCTCCACCTAGAATGGTAAGATTGTTTAACTTATACAACAGTATTCCCCAATTATCGCGGTACACTCCTGGCTGACTAGAATCCTTGTCGAGACTTGGCAAGTCTACCCCTGTCAGGTCTATTCCTTCCTCATTTTCAATGATAATAGTGACATCGCTAGCCAATGCCTCAATGAACTCCTCTGCCGTACTCACCCTTCTAATTTCACTTGCAGATTCCAATGGTTCCATAGCATCAGCAGGATCCCCGAAATGATCATCCGTAACTGACTCTTCTCCCTCCTGATACTCTAAGTCTTCCTCATCATTCTCACCCTCCTCTTCATTCTCATCATAAGAATACTCAACAACCTCTTCTGTTTCTTCATTCTCTGTCTTTGTTTCTTCCTTTTTACCAGAATCAGAGCAGCAACACAACGATAAACATATCAGCGCATAAAAAAAATAATGGATTTTCTTCATTTGTTTATTCCCCTTAAATAGTATCTTCTGTAAAATATATTCTAAAAAAGGGATGCGTCACGACGACACATCCCCTTCGTTTTATTTTTTAAAATGAAATTACTCTCCTTTGGCAGCTTTCATCTCAGCCAATTTTCTTGAATTCTCAGCAATCTTTTCATTATCGATTGTATAGAATATCAAAGCCAAGATACCAAGTGCAGCACCAATCAATGGAATAATAACAAAGATGGTCTTAATTGACTCCTTAATGCCATCTGTAATATTTACGTCGTTGGCAATAAAGCCTACCATAGCAAGTCCGAACAAAGGAAGTGAGTTTGCTATTGCATAACCCAATTTCTGAGCCATTGTAGCAGATGTGTAGATCAAGCCTGTTGCACGACGACCTGTTTCCACCTCTGCATTATCAGCAACATCTGCATACATACTCCACATAATGAATCCCGTAGGTCCGATGATAAGCGTAAACAAACAATTTAATATAATAATTGTAGAAAGACCACCCTTAGGGATAAACAAGAAAAGAAGCGATAACAAAGCAGACAAGAAGAAACATGACATCCAAACTTTTTTCTTACCGAATCTAGCAACAATTGGCTTGATAAGCATCGTACCAAGAATTGTAAACAATGTTCCCAAAGATGCAAAAAGTGTATAGAACAACTCCCAGTCTACTTTCATTCCAAAGCAAGTACTATCAATCTTATACTTGAAGAAACTCAAATTATCTCCAACCTTAGGTTCTGCCTTCTCTCCTCTCGCTTGTTCGGATTTAATATTAACAATATTACCATCTTTTCCAACTGTCTCGAAACATCTTTCAATAGCGACATCTTTTCCATCCACTTTAATAACACCCACTGAGGATGTATCAATTCTACCATTCTCTAATTTATAGATAGGAGTTTCTTTGTTATCGTTCGTTTTTGAAATTTCTACGATTTTGCTGCTTGACTCTACTATCTCAATATCAGCCAAAAAATACTTTGCATAATAGGTTGCAGCTGTATTATGACATGCTGTAAACAAAATCAAAGCAATACCTGCAAGGGAAAGACACCACCATTGGCGATTCTTTACAAGGTCACTGAGGTCATCTTTCAAACTATTATTCTGCTCCTTAACTGGTTTTACACGCTCTCTTGTGAAATAGAATGTGCAGAAAAGCAAAATAGCTGCTACAACACCATAAATCAATATTACGTAGAAGAAAGAATTAGGAGTGTTAGCTCC
This sequence comes from Paludibacteraceae bacterium, assembly GCA_017430235.1. Taxonomy (GTDB): domain Bacteria; phylum Bacteroidota; class Bacteroidia; order Bacteroidales; family Paludibacteraceae; genus UBA1181. Next base: position 28,031 of record JAFRNH010000110.1, read on the forward strand.
AGTCGCATCCTTCATGTATTGAGTAAACTTCATAACCATTGCAAAACTCAACCAGAAACCGATTTGAGCACCAATGTTTCTATAAGCCGATACAGAGTCTCTCTCTTTTGGATCTTCAGAAAGAACACCCAACAATGCACCATAAGGTACGTTTACAACAGCATAAAGAATTCTAAATAAGAAGAAGGAAATATAAGCATATACCAACTTACCTCCCATTGAGAAGTCAGGAGTGAAGAAAGCAAAGATACCTGCAACACAGAATGGAATCATTCCATAGAGAATCCATGGACGGAATTTTCCATATTTTGTATTACATCTGTCTGATGCACCTCCGATAAAAATATCGATGACAATATCCAAATATCCAATGATCATCATCATAAATCCAGCATCACCAGGAGTTAATCCGAAGATGTCTGAATAGAACATACCAGCAATGCAGACAATACCCCAGAAGAGGTTGCACGCCAAGTCTCCTGCACCATAGGAGAGTTTTTCTAAAACTGACAATTTCTTGTTTTCCATTATATAAAATTTTTGATTAGACTAAGTTACTTTAATTCTTCACGATTCAATTTGATCGGAGATTTTCCTGAGAAAGGAATCTCCCCACACAACGCCTTAACTACTGCTTTCTGTGTAAAGGCATCTACACTATATGCATTAATCTTCAATGGACATATCTCCTCGTATATCTCCAAAACATACGGATTAGCAAATGAAATGCCGATTCGTTTACTTGGATCCGTCATATTAGCCGTCCACACAGCAAACGACTCCTTGTCTTTCAACAAGCAAGTCCCCAATGGATGGAAATAACGGTTCTCGAAACATACCAATATCTTATCGTACTTGTCCAATGAATCGATTCTCCAACCCCAACTATAGAAATGAGGATTGTCCATAATATCCACCTCAAAGTGACGTGCCTGCAACTCCTCCTTCATCACTTGCAGTTTAGCTTCATTCAACTCAGCACCCACTTCCAAGATTAAGAGTTTCTTGCTCTTCTCTGCACTCAATGGAACATCTTGGTTCTTATCACAAATCAATGTCACTGCCTTCTCTGCGATAGTCGTTCCCGTTGTTTGTACCAACTGCTTTGCCTCTTCTGTCAATGGGGTTGACAACTCGTTTTTCTTCTCAATCAAGCCGAAACGTTCACGCATCGCCCATACACGAGAAACCGCATCATCCAAACGAGACATTGGGATCTCACCACGATTGATACGAGCCTCCACAGTATCCATGTATTCTATAGATGGCCATAGGACAACATCCGCACCTGCAGCGAAACATTGTACAGATACCTCCAACTCATTCTTATAATAACCTGCACATCCACCCATGTTCAAAGCATCTGTGATAATAACGCCTTTATAGTTGAATTTATTTTTCAGCAAGTCAATCATCAACTCCTTAGAGAGTGTAGCTGGTGGCAACTGTCCATTGATTGTCTCCGTCTGATAAGCAGGCAACTGAATATGTCCCACCATGATAGAGGCAGCTCCATTATTAATCAACCCTTTGAATAGTTTTCCGAATGTGGCATCCCACTCTTCTTTCGAAAGTGAATTAGCTGTTGTAACGATATGTTGGTTGCGCATCGTCACACCGTCACCAGGGAAATGTTTCACCGTAGAGATAACCCCTTGCTGATGAAGACCATTCATTTGGCTTTTTAAGATAGGTAACGCCTTGTCTACATCATCAGAGACAGAACGCTCCACCACCAACTCTTGTAGAGGGTTCATATTTAAATCACAAACAGGATGCAACAACCAGTTGAATCCTATCTCTTTTGCTTCCAATGCAATAGATTGTCCCAAATTATAAGCTAACGCAGTATCTCCCGCAGCGCCCAAAGACATACCCACTGGCAAGTGCGTATATTTGGAATAGGTCTCACCTATACCACGTTCGAAATCTTCACATACAAGCATTGGGTATTTAGCATTGTCATTGTATTCCTTCAAAACGATAGGAATCAGTTGCAACACATCCTGACCTTTTGAATGCTCTCTAAAATACCAATCTGGGATAAACAAACTTCCAACAGGATATTTCTCCATGAATGTCTTCATAGATCCACCACCGACAGCACGATGATCTTCAAATCTAGCCTGAATCATCATTGTCTGTCCGATCTTTTCCCTTACACTCAATGACTTCCATGATGTGTCTTGGGGAACAAACTCAAATTGTGTTTCCTTACTTTCCGATGTTTTCTCGGTAAGCTGAGACTCTTTTTGTTTTTGTGTACATTGTGTGAACGATAAGGCCACACATGCCAAAAATAGACCTTTGATCAATCTCATATACGAAAGAATTAAAAAGGGAGAAGACAATCAAAGATTATCTCCTCCCATTAGCTTTATTTTGAATAAACATTACTTTCTTTCAGAACAGAACTATCTGCTTTTCCTAAGTTAACAACAGAAAGTACCTTCTTGATATACTCACCAGATGGTGTCAAATCATTCCAGTTCTTTGCTGCACATGCACCTGGGTTCAAAGCAGAAGAGGAACGTTCATTGTCAGAGAAGCTCCAGTTACAGAAGCTTACCAACTGTTCTCCTGCGTTCTTGCCACTCAGCAACAACAACCATTTATCTGTACGATTAGGATCCAACTCTCCATCACCATTTGCGGCACACAAACCGAATTCTGAGCAGAATACAGGCAATTTGCCTAACACATCATACATATAAGAATACATGTTGTAATAATCAGACTTACCATCTTTCTCAAATCCTTCGTTATGTTCTTTTGAATAGAAATGGAAAGCATACATCACGTTATCAAACTGAAGACGTGCATCGCGAGGAGGCAATGAATCGCAAAGGTCTTTGCCATTTCCCTGGCACATACCCTCTTTCAAGCAAGCATCCACCAATTGATCCCATTGTGGAGTACCTACAATAACGATTGGATGAGGAGCACCCACTTTGTCATACTCGTTGTGGATAGCAGGAATAATCGTATTAGCATACTCTGCAATCATATCCCAAGTGACAGCTGTATCCTTCGTACATTCCCAAGGTTTAAGAGTATCACCCTTCTCCAAGCAATTGTTTGGCTCGTTGCAGATCTCATAGATTACATGGTCGCTATCTGCATATCTGTTAGCAATGAAGCGGAAGAAATCTTCTGCTCCTGCATACTTAGGATCCAACGGATTACCTGGTGTTAAAATATGCCAATCGACGATACAGTAGATACCGTAGTCACCGCAGATATCAATCAGATTGCACATTCTGTCACGGAATCCCTCTGGGTCAGTATTATAACCCTCTTCCTCCACATACATGGCAAGACGAAGTACACTGATACCCCACTCTCTCACCAATGTCTCTACAGATTCCTGTGTGTAGCACTCGCCACACCATTGCCAGCCCATCGTACTCATACCTGCCAACTGAACAGGATTTCCATCTTGATCACATAGCTGCAAATCTTTCACTTGCAGTTTACCAAATCTATCTACAGGAGAATTCTCAGGATAATTGGAATAAATGATCTCCTCTTCTACAGGCTTGTTTACATTGCGACCACACGAACTTAAAAAGAGCGATGCGATAGCCAATGCTCCGATCAAAATCTTCTTCATACTTTATTTCTTTTAAAGGAACTTCATAAATCGCCTTACCGTGATTTATAAGGTTATTCCCATTTGTTTTTTTAATTAATATTCGGGGTTTTGAACAAAAGCCCCTTTGTTGATATAGAAGTAGAATTGAGGAGAATTCTCAACGAACTCTCCTCATTCATTTTATCTTATCCCATAATCACTTCTACAGTGTTCTTGCTACCTGCAGGTTGCATAGGAACGATGTTTCCAGCAACTTCCTTGCCGTTAACGATCAGTTTCTTTACACCTTTCTGAACACCGCTTGGGTTTGTTACTTTGATGCTATATTCTGCATCACGGAATATACGGTTAACTGAGTATCCCTTAATGTCAGCTGGCAAACAAGGATTGATTTCCAAACCTGTATAGGCTGGTTTGATACCCAATAGGTATTGGCTCACTGTCAACCACATCCAAGCTGCAGTACCTGTCAACCAAGAGTTCTTACCTTCACCTGGCTTAGCTGCATCCTTACCTGCTACCATCTGGCAGTTTACGTAAGGTTCAACCTTATGAAGTGCTTGATCTTTCAAATACATAGGAGCAATCTTACGGAAGAGTTCCCAAGCATCATTTCCACGTCCGGCAACTGTCTCTCCGATGATCACCCATGGGTTGTTGTGACAGAAGATACCTGCATTCTCTTTATATCCTGCAGGATAAGAACTGATCTCACCCATCTCAACATGATATGTTGTATAAGCAGGATTGTTAAGAACCATACCGTGCTCGCAGTCGAGATATTTCTTACAAGAGTCGATAGCTTTGTCAACCATACCCTCTTCCAAACCGATACCTGCCATTGTACAGAAACCTTGGCTCTCGATAAAGATCTTACCTTCTTCACACTCCTTAGAACCAATCTTGTTTCCATAGAAGTCGTATGCACGAAGATACCAGTCTCCATCCCAACCATGCTTCTTAACAGCTTCAACCATAGAGTCGATGCACTTTTGAGCACGAGCAGCCTCATCAGCCTTGCCCAATTGCTTGCAAAGTTCAACATAGTCTTTTCCAGTTACAACGAACAAACCAGCGATCATCAAAGACTCTGCCTTGCTACCTACTGAATTATTCTCAGTTGTTTGGAATGACTCGTTTGGATCCCAAGAGAAGCAGTTCAAGTTCAAGCAGTCGTTCCAGTCTGCACGACCGATCAACGGCAACATGTGAGGACCGAGGTTGTTAACCACGTGGTTGAAAGAGATCTTCAAGTGTTCGAACAAAGAAACCTCTGAACCTGGCTTGTTATCAAATGGAACAGGCTCATCCAAGATAGAGAAGTCGCCCGTCTCCTTAACATAAGCAGCCGTACCGAAGATCAACCAGCATGGATCATCGTTGAATCCACCACCGATGTCATTGTTACCACGCTTAGTCAATGGTTGATATTGGTGATAGCAACCACCGTCTGGGAATTGAGTAGATGCGATATCAATGATACGTTGACGAGCACGAGAAGGAACTTGGTGAACGAAACCAACCAAGTCTTGGTTAGAATCACGGAATCCCATACCACGACCGATACCACTCTCGAAGAATGATGCTGAACGAGAGAAGTTGAAGGTAATCATACATTGATATTGACTCCAGATATTAACCATACGGTTCAATTTCTCGTCGTCAGACTTAACAACGTAAACCTCCAAAAGCTTATCCCACATAGCAGCCAACTCAGCAAATGCATCGTCAACAGCCTTCACAGTAGAGAAACGGTTGATTGTCTCAAGCGCTTTTTTCTTGTTAACAAGTGTTACATCTGAATCTTGTGAAGAGATCAGTGTTCCGTTTTTCTTACGTGTGATATCTTCTTTAGAGAATTTCTCTTCTTGCTCATTCTCAACATAACCCAACACAAAGATGAAGTCTTTGCTCTCGCCTGGCTGAAGTTCTACTTCAACATAGTGAGATGCGATTGGAGACCATCCGTGTGCCAATGAATTACCTGGCTTACCTGCCATTACACATTGAGGATCAGCAAACTCATTATAAAGACCGATGAATGACTCACGATCTGTATCATAACCATCTATTTTAGAATTAGTTAATGCATAATATGCATAATGGTTACGACGCTCTTTATATTCTGTTTTGTGATAGATTACACTGCCATCGATTTCCACCTCACCTGTTGACCAGTTACGTTGGAAATTCTCCATATCAGTTGCAGCATTCCACAAACACCACTCAGCAAAAGAAAAGAGTTTTATCTTCTTTGCATAGGTAGTTGTATTCTTCAATGTTACTTTTTGAACCTCAGCCCACGTTTTCAAAGGAACGAAGAACAATACAGAAGCCTCAATACCATTCTTTGAACCAGTAATACGTGTATAGTTCATTCCATGACGACACTCGTATGAGTCAAGCGGAGTCTTACATGGCTTCCATCCCGGATTCCAAACTGTACCATTATCGTTAATATAGAAATAACGACCTCCATTATCCATTGGTACACCATTGTAACGGTAACGAGTAATACGGCGGAACTTAGCGTCCTTGTAGAAATCATAACCTCCGGCAGTATTTGAAATCAAACCGAAGAAATCCTCGTTTCCTAAATAATTAATCCATGGAAACGGCGTTGCGGGATTGGTGATGACAAACTCACGGTTCGCATCGTCAAAATGTCCAAAATTCATATTCTCTCCTTTATTTTTTAAATTTTATTTCATCAAAAGACGTATTTACATACGTCCTACAAAGTTAACACAATATTCGGTCTTTACAACATTTTTTTACATTTGATATGAAATTTTTAACTTTTCACTCAAATAAAAAGTTCTTTATCTCTTCTTTGCCATCTGTACGGGGATTATAATGCAAAACAAAAACAGAAGACCTTCCATAGTCTGAAAACCATATATTACATCATAAACTCTTTAGCATTAACATAAAAAATCGAAAATATTGTTGACATCTATATATAAACCAAACCAATCACCTATTCCTTTCTTCCATCATCTTTTCCTCAATGATTTCAGAAAGTTCACGCTTCACTATTTTTTGATTTTATATCTACCACTCACTCAACAAATCAAAACTGTCAACTTCTATTTTTTTCATCGTTTTCGTTATACAAACTTAGCGAAATACACACTCAACGACTATAAAAATTTGTGCAAATCATAGTGTTTTTATGTCAAAATCGCCCCTTTTATCGGTTTTTTTTGATTTTTTCACATTAAGAAACATTTCTTATATCCTAAACTGATCTCCTTTCTATTTTGATTTCTTCTCCCTATTTTTTTATACGAAAAGGCCGAACGTCTCATTGACATCCGACCTTCCCTTCAATATAAAATTTAGAATTTGCTATTTCTCTTATAGAATAAAAATGACACTACAAAACAGACATCATCTTTACTGTTGCAATTCCGTCAAAATCAACTTCAGTTTTAATTTTGGATGATGAATGGTAACCACCTGCTCATCAAAAACTGCATTCATACGTTTTATGCAACATCCATTTTGAATATTACGAACGAAATTTGTGCCTTTGGGATAGATGAGATAATCACACTCCCCATCATCTGCCTTCACTCCATAACCAATCCAATCTGGTTTCTGAGGATTTTTATAATAGATGGCTGAGAAATGTTCTGGCACATTCAGCATAAACAAACTTCTAAAATCCTTCTCTAAGATATTCAACACCACCTTTTTATTCATTTGTTCCATGCAACTGTTGACAATAAAACTGTCTCTTGAAACAGAGAAATCAAAGAGTGACACACCGAAAGTAGTCATCATCACCATACGGAAGCGACCCTCCGACTCTTTTGTCAGCGCCAAAATACCCGACATTGAGTTTTCTTTGAAATCAATCTGTGCCGAATAATATTTAGCACTATCCAAATGATCAAAAGCAGGCATTAGATTGCCACGGTGTATCTTGACAGAAGTAGCAGGTCGCATATCCAAGTTTCTGAACAACTTAGGAGTGCAACCTGCCATTATAACAATCAAGAAGGGAAGTAAAATATACTTACGCATCTTATTTTATCACAAAAATTGAATCAGACACCTTCTCATTTAGTTTTTTATTAGAGAAAGTATACTCTGTATAATCATTCTTCGACTGACCTTTTTTCAATGGTTCAATCATTTTCATCTTCACTACGGAGAAGTCCTTCTTATCGAGATAAAGATCCACCTGTTGTGCAAATTTCTTGATATCTGCAGTTTTAGGAGTAATCTTCACCAAATAATTGGCACCATCCACAAAGAATTCCAATTGATAGTTCTCGCCCATATTAGCGATATCACCACTCATACAAGCGGAGATCACCTTCTTCAACTCACCAGCCATTGGATTAGCAGAAGCGTCCATTATATTTTTCTTTCCGTTCATCTCCATCATCAGCTTATTACCATTCATCACAAGGTTTTGTTTGAATGGAGCCAAATACTCCAACTTCACCTTGTTCTCTTTTTGGTAATAAAATTTTCCAGATGATTTCATGCTATTACCCATAGCAGAGACATATTTTTCTTGAGTAAAGTCGCTTTGAATAGAGGAAACATTCGCAGCAGCTTTTTGCATTTTAGCCTTCAAATCTGCCACATCAGAAACGGGTTCTGCAGCTTGTAAGGAAAATGACAAAGAAGCAAATGCCATAGCGGCCCATACCAATACTTTCTTCATAATCTTCAAAATTTATTATTAAACATTGTAGAGACGTACGAAGGCACGTCTCTACGATTATTCAATTCTATTTTATGCTTCTGATTAGGTGTAGAGACCACCATTTACAGAGATGGTCTGACCTGTGATATAAGAAGCAGCATCAGAGACTAAGAATCCCACTGTAGCAGCGATTTCCTCTGGCTCGCCGAAACGATTCATCGGAATCTGTGCTTTCAGAGTTGATTCATCCAAGTCGTGTGTCATATCGGTACGAACAAATCCAGGAGCCACTGCATTCACTGTAACGCCCTTGCGTGCCACCTCTTGTGCCAATGCCTTAGTTGCAGCCATTACAGCACCTTTAGCAGCCGAATAGTTCGTTTGTCCTGGCAATCCTTTTTGTCCTGATAAGGAGACCATGTTTACAATACGACCACGTTTTTTTGTCAACATAGGTTTCAATACCGAACGAGTCGTGTACATGAAACCGTTCAAACTTGTGTCCAACACTTTGGACCAGTCTTCGTTCGTCATCCATAACAATAGGTTATCACGACGAACACCTGCATTGTTTACCAAGCACTCAATATATTCATTTTCATGAGCTTCTTGCCAGTCTGTGATGGACTTCTCCACCTCTGAAGGATTGGCAACATCAAACTTCATAATCTCTCCGTCTGAGTTCTTCTCTCGTACCAACTTCAACGTATTCAAAGCCTCTGCTTCATTTGATTGAAAATTGATAATCACATAATAACCCATCTCGGCAAGTTTCACTGCGCATGCTCGACCTATTCCTCTTGATGCGCCCGTAACTAAAGCTACTTTCATTGGTTTTTCTTTTATATTTTCACTCTTTAATTGAGATTGTAAAGATAGGTGTTTTTTTCCTTACTACAAAACTCTTTTCTTCTTTCTTCACATTCTCAACGAGTTACAATTGAACTATATCGACCAATCCATGATATCCATCGACCAATCGACTTCTATTTCTCATAAAAAAAGGTGTCGACAGCATCTGCCAACACCTTATCTTTGCTTGGGTGGATTCTACAAATTCACCTTTATCTTTTAGAAACGTTTGTTTCTCAAATACTCTTGCATACGTGCAATATCCTCATACTTAGTGGTATCTTCCACAAACTTAGGGAAGAAGGCTCTTATCTCATCATATATTGCTTTCGTTTTTGGAGCTAACTTATTAGCAGAATTCAAGCAATCTATACCTTGCACAATAGACATGAAGTGAATAGCCATCACTTGATAAGCATTATCCACCACTCTCTTCGCCAATAAGGCTGAATTGGTACCCATACTAACAACATCCTGATTATCATTGTTGTTTGGAATGGAATGAACATACATGGAATTGGAAAGCGTCTGACACTCAGCCGTAGTTGAAGTGGCAGTGAATTGGCAGGCTTGCATACCATAATTCAATCCAAGTACACCCATATTCACAAATGGAGGTAAGATCTCATTGATTCTGTCATGGAACAGATAGTTCATCTGACGTTCCATCAACATGGTTAATTTTGTCACTGCGATCTTCAACTTATCCATTTCGAAAGAGACATAGTCTCCATGGAAGTTTCCTCCATGATATACAGTCTTTGTATCTACGTCTACAATTGGATTATCTGTTGCTGAATTGACTTCATTCTCCAATACTCGTGCGGTGTTTTGCAATGTTTCCAAAACTGGTCCTAAGATTTGAGGAACGCATCTCAACGAGTAATAAGGTTGTACTTTGTGTTTGAAAACTGACTCGTTTTGGTGACCACCATCGTACAATGCTTTTTCGCGATTGAGTAGGCACTTGCTACCTGCGCACCACTCTCTCATCATCTTAGCAATCTCACTTTGTCCGGGTTGACGACGAACGGCATTCAATTTTTCATTCATCAAATCATCGTATGATGAAGCGATCTCATTCACCATAACAGAGGCGATAACAGCCCACTGCAACAGTTTCTGTGCGTCAAACAAGTTAATCAATCCGATACCTGTCATGAAAGAAGTACCATTTGTCACAGACAATCCTTCACGAACATGAATGTCCATAGGTTTCAATCCTAATTTCTTCAACACCTCAGAAGCTGGTTGGAATTTACCTTCGTAGTTGACCTGACCTTCACCGATAAGAGTCAATGCCATGTGGGCCAATTGAACCAAATCACCACTTGAACCAACACTTCCGTGTTCTGGAATAAATGGAAAGATATCTTTGTTGATAAAATTAGCTAACAACTCTACAAGTTCAGGATGAACACCCGACTCTCCCTGGATGAAAGTTCCGATACGAGCAATCATTGCTGCCTTTACATAGATATTAGGCAATGGGTTACCAGCACCGGCTGAGTGACTTCTAATGATGTTGTATTGCAACTGTATTCTTTCATCATCACTCACACGATATTGTGCCATCGGGCCAAATCCTGTATTAATTCCATATATCACGCGTTCTTTAGAAAACTCAGCTAAAAACTCATAGCTTTTTTTTACTCGATCCTTAATCTTCGATGTGAAAGCAATCTCCTTACCATCAAACAATATAGCATGAATATCTTCCAACGAGATATATTCCAGTTCTTTCTGCATTTCCTTCTTAGTATTAATATTTTTCTAAAATTATGCAAAGATATGTTTTTATTACGAAAAAAACTGTCACATGAAAAATCTTTCATGCAACAGTTCGTTTATAAAGTAGTTTAATTACTGACAATTACTCCTGTCTGTCATGGAATGAGGGGTTATCACCTCTGTGTTCCTTGTGTCCGTGGCGATAATCATCCCATTACTTCCGTATCAACGTGAAGTGCCCTGAATAGACCTCTTTGATATCCTTTACATATACTTCATACCAATAATCCGTCGATGGCATTGCGTGACCCAAGTATTCTCCATTCCATCCCTCATCTGGGTTCTTGGTTTCAAACAACAGTTTTCCCATCCGATCATATATTCTAACGGTTACTCCTTTGTAGTAATTCAGATTCTCAACCAACCATACATCATTCACCCCATCACTCTGAGGCGTGAAGAACTCTGGGAACCTCAATTCCACCTCACGCATCTTGATTACCGTATCCACCTCACATCCAAATTCATCACGCACCTTCACCTGATAATAGCGAATGTAATCAAAGTCTTCTATCACATTGGATGTTCCAAACCCTTCTCCAAAATCATATTGATAACTTCCATAACCTCCACTCACTTGCAACGCTATGGATCTGTTATCTATGATTTCTGTCTCTATTTTCATACGTTTCACAACATCAACATAATAAAAATAACCATCTTCGCATTTTTTCCCTTTCCCAAACACATAATAACGAGTATTATTCGTAGGTTGAACAGTGACAACAGACTGATTAGACAGAAATGTTTTACTCGTATCCGTCATATCTATTGCTATCCATTCATATTTATAGTATGGATCGTCTGGATTCAACCGTAAAGTAATCTCATCTCCTTCACATATCGTTATGTGTCTGTCCTCCTCCAATATTTCTGTTTGATATCCATTTTCCACGAAAATATCTTTTTCCTTTTCTTCTCTAAAACATCCATTCATTGATTGTACGGTTAAACGAAATGTATAAACACCTGTAGTGGGTTCTCGATCAAAATCTATTGGGAATAAAACTAACGAACTAACTCCCTCTCGTAATTTAATAAATGAATCTGTTCCATATTTCGCATACTCCCATAATAATCCATCTATAAATAAAGGGGTTGAAAATGAACTGGTAGTCACTTCTATGCCTAAATTAAATTTACATAAATAAACGGTATCTGGAGCAATCAGTTCAAACGGCACCTTCATTTCCGCAATTACCCAAATTGTATCCTTGAATGACGGACAGTATTGTCCTTTTGCTTCTGCTATATAACAAGTTGATTCTTTTTGTGGAACAACCTCTACCTTTTCATCCACAATATCATACTCCTTTTGAACTCCATACCACTGTGGCTCGTAAAACCTAACACTATGAGGAGTGCCTTCCACTTGTACCTTTATAGGAAATTCCACGCCTTCACATGCCTGTCCTTCTGCCTGTAACATAACTTTCACAATCTTCTCCACCTCTACCTTCACCTTTTCTGAATATTGTGCTGAACATTCTCCTTGGCTGATATACTG
>JAFRNH010000111.1 GCA_017430235.1 Paludibacteraceae bacterium
CTTTATCCTCGCGTTGATCAATGGATTTTAGTAAGGATTGTAACTGCCTTTGGCAAAACCATTTTGGGGTGATATACTGAAAAAATCCTTTGGCGAAAAACTTCCATTTCGGATTTTTCCCACTGTTAAATATGAAATTCAGTTTTGACATTCGATTGCTTCGGCTTTAAGATAGGTTGTATAAATTTATATCTGGAATTTGTTTTGTCAGAAACATCTCATGATTAGTTTCGTGAGCGCAAAGGAGCAGCCTACGATGACGAATAATCCGATGAGGGAGATGATATTGATGCGTCGTTTGATGATAGGATCATCTTCAACGTATCCTTTAATCATACTTCTGTTGATATAGTTGCTACAGAATACGAAATCCACAGCCGTACCGATTCCTGGTATGAGACCGATGACGAGATCGACCAACATCACGGCTAATACGGCAATGGTCAATCGTAGGGATTTTACTGTGAAGATGCTCAGAATCACATATAAGAGTCCAATGATACCGGAAAAGATGTCTCCGACCATCTCTAAAAGTCCCAACAGGGCATCAGCTATATCGAACCCAATAGCTCCTTTGATCAGAACTTTGTAGAGTGGCTTTTCTTCAATCGATTGACGCCATAACTCTCTCTTCTTTTGTTCCTCCAGTGCTTTTAACCGAATCTTCTCTTCTTTCTTTTTGATTTTCTCGGTATCAAAGCCCAGTTTCTCTCGCGTCTTCTCTCTCCTAGCGTTTGACATTATATCTCTAATTTTTTCTCACCTTTCAAGATGGCTTCCAAATCGCTTTGATTTAATTCTTGTTCTGGAATACCTGCCAAATCGATTAGTGCATTACGCAACTCGTCTGTGTCGACGGCCGTATTGGCCCTTTTTAGCACGTCTAAGAGGATTTTGTTCTTCTGGTCGATGTTTGCCATGGTAGACTGGAATTCTTGCTTTAAACGCTCCATTTCTTGATGGTAGACAGCATCGGTCAGTTGAGCTTTCATTTGTTCTGTTTGCAGGTATGACCAGTTTTGGATTAAATCGGTCATTTTGTCCACTGCGTGCAACATGCTCTCGTTTGATTCTTCCGAGAGGTCTGTTTGTGCGATGCCGAACTCGTTCAGGATGGTGTTGGAGACTTCCACTCCGCTTTGTTTCAATTCGGAGCATACGTTTCCAGCAAACTGTTGGAGTTTGTTGATTATATCGTTTGGAATGGCAGTGATATCCTCGTTTTTCTCTATGGTTGTCACATTCATCAGTGAATCATCCAATTTGCTTTCGATGATTACTTTTCCTGTGTGTAACAATGAGATGATGTTTTTCAAGTGTTTGAGCACCTCTGCTTTTTGTTGAGGCGAACACTGCATCTTCTCTGCGATCTGACGATTCAGTTCTTTTAACTGCTCTTTGCAAGCCTCGTATTCTTGTTTGTCTTTGTTGAGACTGTTGGTGTGCTTTTCCAAGTCTTCCTTGCTTTCGTATACCTCTGTAAGGGTATCTTCGTAGGCAGAGACCAGTTTGCCGTCATGTTGATCCCACTCTAATAGTCTCTTGCCATAATTGCGTTGAGCCACGCCAAAGGTCAAGAAACGGGAGAGTAAGTTAGGAGCCGCTGGTTTGCGGTCTTTTGCCTCTTCGTAGTTGGATTTCTGAGCATCAAGCATACCTTGATTCTCTGTAATCTGACTATTGAACAGAACGATGTTCTCTTGGTGATCGTTGATGCTTCTCTCCAATTCTTGGTGACGTTTCAAGAGTTGGTCTCTTTTCTCCTTTAAGCCTTTTACATCATCCGTGTATACCGCGTTCAACAGTTGTTGAAGGTCGCTCGACAAAACACTGTCGCTCAATCGTGCGAAGGCATCGGCGCGAGGTATATAGAGGTCGTTTAATATCTTATGAATGGTTGCCAAGCGAAGAATATCGCTGCTAATCTGTTGTCGGTCTTTCTTGATGCTGTTTTCAAACTGTACAAACTCTTTTTGCATCTGTGTTGTCTTTTCTTTCGCGTCCATCCAGTGGTTGAGGTAGGAAATGGCTCCTGCCACCAAGGTTCCATAGATACCGCCTTTGGCACCTATCGACTTACTCATCTTCATCCAAACAGGAAGTTGGTTGACCGTCTGTTTGTAGTGACTGGCGATCTCACCCACCAGCAAGGTGCAATGCTCGTCCAATTTGCTAAACTCCAATTGAGCTTGCTTTTGCATGGCACTGACATCTAACCATTGAATAGCGTCGAAATCGAACAACTGAGGTGCTACTACTTTTATGGAGTCACCAAAAATATCGACCAAGGCGTTGGCGTATTGTAAGAAGAGTGAGTTGATGCTACTGCGGAGTTCGACAAAGTTATGCACGTCGGACTTGACGCCCACTTCGGCGGAGTGATAGCTATCGACCATCTTACCATAGTTTTGCATCAATGTGGCACCTTTTACTTGTATGGCTTGAAGGTCGCTTGTTCCTTCCAACCATTTGTTGAGGTCGGTAATCTCTTTAGCAATCTCGATTTTCAATGCATCACTGACGCTCTGTTTAGCCTCGTTGAGTAGGTCTTGGGCGGTCAGGAGGTCGTCGTTGACGATCGCCAAAGCTTCATTTGTATTGCCTTCGTCCAATTGGGCATTTAGTTCATATTGGTCGACAACGCTTATGCTCTCATTGTTGCTGACAATGATTTTTATGGATTCTGGTTGTCCCAGTTTTTTATAAGCTCTGTAAATGACTCCGCTTAATGCGGCGCCATCTGTGCAATCCACTTTGTATTTGTCATGAAGGATGAATGCAAGGTCTGCTCTCGATATCTTCTCTTTTTCGTTGAATTGCTTGTCTGCAATCTCTTTTATGTAGTTGTATATCTTTTCTTCGTTTCTCATCTTACTTATTTGTTTTCGTTATAGATCGATTTGAGTCTGACAAATATATAAAACTTTTGTTTAGGTGAATTATATAAACGAATTTAATACAAATTGTGGGTTGATAAATATTTCGACGGATTTGATTTCGTGGTGCCGTCGTAGAGATGCACGGCCGTGCGTCTCTACGATTTCTTTGGCGTTGAAGAATCGAGTAATCCATACGATTTTTTCAGCAACCATTTTCGGAGACTAAATAATAGCAATCCCATTAGGATGGAGAAAATACAAAGGAATTTGAAAATAACTCCAGCTCCCCAACTGTCTGTGTATGAGGCGAGTAATCCGCCTAGTGTGTTAGCGAAGAAGCTGCTGAGTAGCCAACAGCCCATCATCAATGAAGCTAATTTTACGGGAGATAGTTTGGAGACCATGGAGAGTCCGATAGGTGACAAACAGAGTTCACCCAGTGTATGAAACAGATAGGTGAAGATCATGAAGAGAATGTTGGCTTTGATGCTTTCATCAGCAATGTCGCCACCACGTTGCATAACAGCAAAGACAAGGACGAGGAATCCGAGTCCCAGCAAGATCATACCTATTGACATTTTTGTGGGGATATCGGGCTCTTTACCATCAGAAGCCAAACGTTGCCACCTTGAGGATAGTATAGGCGCCAAGATAACAATGAAAAGGGGATTGATGGATTGAAACCATACAGTAGGAATGGTAAAGCCGTATATATCGCGATCAATATATTTTTCGGTGTAAAGTGTCATGGAACTACCAGCTTGTTCAAATCCGGCGAAGAAGAAGATGCTGAAGATGACAAAGACGAGTATGACCATGATTCTATCCTTTTCCTCTCGGGTAAGAGGCGTGTCGTTTTGCTTTCCCGTTGACGATTTGATTTGAGGGGTCTTGCAAAGATCTCCTAAGTATTTGTTGCCCAGTGATTGATAAACGATTAATCCAAGCAACATACCGATGCATGCAACGAGAAAACCATAACGGTAACCATATTCCTCAGCGGCATAACCAGATAGTAACGGTGCTAAGAGAGCACCTGTGTTGATACCCATGTAGAAGATGGTGTAAGCAGCATCTTTTCTGATGTCATTGGGTTCGTATAGATTACCCACAATCACGGATATGTTCGGTTTGAAGAATCCGTTTCCGATAATGAGTAGTGTTAGTCCTGTGTATAAGAAGGTAAGACTGGTTTCATAGAAGAGGCAGAATTGACCGCACATCATGGTGATGGCGCCTATGGTGATAGCGCGACGTTGTCCGATGTAATTGTCGGCCAGCCATCCTCCGATTAAGGGGGTGAAATAGACTAATCCTGTAAAGATTCCATAGATTAAAGAGGCATCTTTGTCGGAAAAACCAAAACCTCCTTCCAAAAAAGATTTGGTCAGATAGAGAACCAATAGGCCTCTCATGCCATAATAGCTGAAACGTTCCCACATTTCAGTGGCGAACAATAGGTAAAGACCTTTAGGGTGTTTCATTTTGAAGTTGAAATTAAAAAAAGAAGGAGAATGAGGCTTCGATACCGTCATTCTCCTTTTCTATCTTAACGATTATTTTTCGTTGTTTTTAGCAGCAGGTTTGCCAATTGCTTCACGCATATTGGTGTCTGCTTCAATGTTTTTCATACGATAGTAATCCATGATTCCAAGATTACCAGATTTGAGAGCTTCAGACATTGCCTTAGGAATTTCAGCCTCAGCCTCGATCACCTTAGCACGAGCCTCTTGAGCCTTAGCCTTCATCTCTTGTTCAGCGGCGATAGCCATTGCACGACGTTCCTCAGCCTTAGCTTGAGCGATGTTCTTATCAGCTTGAGCTTGGTCAATTTGCAATTGAGCACCGATGTTCTTTCCTACGTCGATGTCTGCGATATCGATGGAAAGAATCTCGAACGCTGTACCAGCATCCAAACCTTTCTTCAACACCAACTTAGAGATGGAATCTGGATTCTCCAACACTGATTTGTGCGTTTCGCTGGAACCGATGGATGATACGATACCTTCACCTACACGGGCTAAGATTGTCTCCTCTCCTGCTCCACCAACCAATTGTTGTAGATTGGCACGTACAGTCACACGAGCTTTGGCAATCAACTGAATACCATCCTTAGCTACTGCTGTAACTGGTGGCGTGTCAATCACCTTAGGGTTTACTGACATTTGTACGGCTTGCAACACATCACGACCTGCCAAATCGATACCTGTTACCATCTTGAAGTCCAAATCAATGTTGGCCTTTGATGCAGATACTAATGCATGTACTACACGGTCTACATGACCTCCCGCAAGATAGTGTGCCTCCAACTCATCGCGAGTGATGGATTTCAATCCTGCTTTGTGTGCTTCAATTAAACACTGTACGATTAGTTCTGGTGGCACGTGACGAATGCGTGACACAAACAATTGTACTAACGATACGTTAACTCCAGACACTTTAGCTGATAGCCAAAGTAACACTGGAAAGAAGTGGAAAAACAAGGCAAGTAGTATAATGCCTATGAAAATTGCCACTCCCAATAAAAATGGTCCAGTCATAATTAGAATTTAATTTATTATTATTTATTGTTAATTGTCGTTTCTATCGTTTCGCCTTTGATAAAATCGGGTTTTAGCAAATTTATAATAATGAATTGAATTATAAAAATGATATTTGGAAAATTTTTCAGGTGAATTCTGTA
>JAFRNH010000016.1 GCA_017430235.1 Paludibacteraceae bacterium
ACGTGGCGTGCCGCGTCTCTACGGTGGGTAAATTGAACGGTGGGTATATTGACTGGAATGTGATGTGATATGACCGTGGCATGCCGTATAGAGACGTGGCATGCCGCGTCTCTACAAAAAAATCCACGGAATGAAATTATAAATACCCACCTTGTATTACATGTTTTTTAGCTTAAATAATTGTCGTTTTATGACCGTAATTTTGCGAATGGTGTTGTTTTTGTTTGATTTATATCCACTTCGATATGTATATAAGTTGTTGAAATTGAGTGTTATATGTTTGTTTTTGGGCGAAATGAGGATTTTTAACTATTTTTTATGATAGAATGGTGTATCGAACCATTACTTTTATTAAATTTGTATGATTTTTACGCGCAACATGTGTTTGCCATAAACGAGTCGAGGTTGTCATAATTTGATAATAGCGTTAATGTATTTGATATATGAAAAAGGCATTTAAAATTATTGGAATTGTCATTCTTGTTCTTTTAGGAAGTCTATTGGCCATTCCCTATTTTTGTAAGGATGAAATAAAAAATGCAGTTGTAGAAGAGGTCAGTAATACACTGAATGCCAAGTTGTATTTGAATGATTTCTCTATGGGCTTTTTCTCTAATTTCCCCAATGCGACGATTACTCTTGAAAATGTGGGCATTGTGGGTGTGGATTCCTTTGCAAACGACACATTGTTGAACGTGGACCGTTTGGATGCGGTGATTAATTTGGCAAGTTTGTTTAAAGATTCTTATGAGATCAATAAGATAGCTATTCTCAACCCTTCTGTTCGCGCTTTTGTCAATGCGGATTCTATGGCGAATTGGGACATTGTGAAACCCGACACCTCCGTAGTTGAAGAAGAGGAGGAGGCTAGTGCTCCTATTAAGCTGAATCTGAATAAGTTTACGATTGAAAATTTAAAAGTTTCCTATCGTAGTGTGCCTGATAGTATGTTTGCAGCAGTGAAGGGGTTAAACTTGAATTTGAAGGGCGATATCGCTCTTGATTTAGAGGCATTGGCTAATATTGAGGAGTTGAAACTTATTGTTGATAAGATTATCTACATGGATAAACCATCCTCCACAAGAGCTTTGTTGGAAAAGGTTGACATCGACTTTACTGGTAAATTGGATAAGGTGACGAAAATGAAACTCTTGTTAGGGGTTGATTCCGTCTCTTATGGTCAGTCTGGTATCCCTTATCTAAAAAAGGCACAGTTGAAGGCTGATATCGGTATGAATGTGGATTTGGATAGCAGTAAGTTCACCTTTGCAGAAAATTATGTTCAGTTGAATGAAATACAAGCAAAATTCGAAGGTTTTGTTCATTTGGTGGATTCTCTCACGACGGATATGGATGTGAAATTGAGTACTCCAGCCATCGATTTTAAACAAATCCTTTCGTTGATACCTGCGATCTACTCAAAAGAGTTTGAATCGATTCAGACTTCTGGAAATGTCTCTTTGAATGCCCTTGCCAAGGGTCGCTTGTGTGGCGACACCTTGCCAATGATTGATGCAACGTTGAAGATTGCGGATGCCATGTTCAAATATCCTGATTTGCCTAGTTCTATGAACAATATTAATATCGAGGCGAATGTGAAGAATCCTGGTGGCATTACAGATTCCACATCGGTTATAGTGCCTAAGTTCGGATTCACCATGGCTGGTAATCCATTTGCTTTGACATTGGGCTTGAAGACACCTGTTTCCGATCCTGATTTTGCAGTTACGGCTGATGGTACGATCAACCTTGGTTCTATCAAAGATGTTATCTACTTGGATAGCATGGATTTGAAAGGTATTTTGACAGCTGCGTTGAAGGCAAACGGTAGAATGTCATACATTGATCAAAAACTGTATGAGAAGTGTGCTGTGAATGGTGATCTGAAACTGAATGACTTTGTATTGCAGATGCCTTCGTTGGATTATGATGTGAAGGTGAATGAGGCGCAACTTGGTTTCACTACACAAAATGTGGGACTCAAGGCTAATCTAGCCATAGGTAAGAGTGATTTCTTGCTGAATGGTAGTTTGCAGAACTTCATACAATATGTAATGCGTGGTGAGACCATTGCTGGTAATTTGTCAGTGAAGTCAAATTTGATTGATACCAATGAGTTGTTGGGTACCTCGGAGGATGCCGATGTCAAGGAAGAGGAGGTGAAAACGGATACGGCTTCGGCTGTGGTTATTCCGAATAACATCAACTTCAATTTGGATTTGGCAGTCGATCAGTTGAAATATGGTGCTATCAACTTGAACAAATTGGTCGGTCGGGTAGGTGTGAACAATTCGATTGCACAGATTCATTCCTTGACGGCTAATACAATGGGAGGAAATGTTGCGGTAGCGGGTAGTTATAACACGAAGGACACATTGAATCCTATTGTGGATGTCAATATGAATGTGAAGAATATGAGTATCAGTGAGGTGTTTACTAAGGTGAAGACTGCCAAGAAGTTGGTTCCATTGTTGTCGGATGCGGAGGGTAACTTCTCCATGAATATGGATTTCGTTTCTAAGATGGATGAGACACTTTCACCTATATTAAATACGATAAATGCCAAGGGTAAATTTAACACGCAGGCAGTTACACTGAAAAACACGGAGGTATTCAATAAGATTGCCGATAAGGTGAATATGAAGGAGTTGAAGAATCCTAAGTTGAAGAATCTCAACATAAGTTTCACTATCAAGGATGGTCGTTTGATGACCAATCCATTTGAAACGTCTGTTTCATCGGCCATATTGAATGTGTCTGGTTCGTCAGGTTTGGATCAAACATTGGATTTTGTCTCCACCATCAAAGTGCCTAAGGGTATCTCTAATACGGTCGATATGGCATTTGATGTGTTGATTGGCGGAACGTTCAAACAACCAAAGGTCTCTTTCAGTGTTGCATCTATGGTAGAGCAAGTGAAGGAGAAGGTGATCGAGAAGGTGGATGAAGCAAAGCAAAAGGCCATAGCAGAAGCCAAAGCACAAAAGGAGAAACTAGTTGCCGTAGCGAAAACAGAGAAAGAGAAACTCGTCACTGCCGCAAGAGCATCAGCTGATAAAGTTTTAGCGAAAGCACAAGCACAGTCGGATAGTCTTATGGCGAAGGCAAACAATCCGTTGGCCAAGGCAGCTGCTAAGAAGACGTCGGATGCAGTGATGGCGAAGGCGAAGACACAGGCGAACAAGATTGTTTCTGATGCAGAGAGCAAAGGAGACAAGTTGGTAAGCGAAGCAGAGAAGAAAGGTGACAAGTTGATAAGTGATGCAGAGCAGAAAAGCGATGCTGCGATTCAGAAAGCTTCAGACGCAAAGGTGCCAGGAAGTAAGAATTAAGGTGAATTTATAGGACTCACCTAAAAAATAAATACTATCTTTGTGGAGATGATGCATTGTGTGTCATCTCCATTTTTTTTATGAATATGAACATAGGAAAGATAAATAAGTTAAAAGTAGTCTTGGTGGCTGATAAGGGTATAACCGTTGAGGAGTCCGAGACGGGTAATACAATGTTCATTCCCAAGCGGAATGTGAAGGGTACGCCGACCGAAGGAGAAGAGGTATCTGTATTTCTCTACAAAAATGTAAAACGTGAATTAGTAGGGACAATGTTTATACCCTATGCTGTTTCGGGTGAGTTTGAGTTTATGACCGTCAAGAAGGTGTTTGCTGCAGGAGCGTTGTTGGATTGGGGGATCGATGAAGATTTGTTCATGCCAAGTCGCGAGCAGACAGCCAGATTGCGAGAGGGAAGAGCCTATCTAGTTCATGTGCACTATGATGAGAATACCGAGCAGGTGATAGCTTCTATGCATTTGGATGATTACATGTCGAAGGAGTTTCCTCCGTATAAGATGAATGATGAAGTAGAGATTTTGGTCACGAAGGAGACTGATTTAGGTTATACGGTGATTGTGGATGATAAATATTGGGGGTTGATATATCATAGTGAGATTTTTGAGCATGTTGATTATGCGATGCGGACCATTGGATATATAAAGAATGTGCGAGAAGACGGAAAGATAGACGTAGCATTGCAGAAGCAAGGTTACCAGGTGGTGGATGAGTTGTGTGGACAGGTGCTTGAGGCATTGGATCAGCATGGTGGTTTCTTGCCATACAATGATAAAACAGAATCAGACGTCATCTATAATCAGTTCGGCTGCAGTAAAAAAAGTTTTAAAAAGACAATAGGAACCCTCTATCGTCAGCGTGCGATAGTTATTGAGGATAAGGGAATCCGGTTGGTGGAGAAGGGTGGAAAATAATCAAACATTACTTTGTCATTATTAGTTGTTGTTTTGTAAATTTTGTTTTATCTTTGCGCCGTTAAAAAAAACATAAAGTAGTCAAGATGAATATCGAAAGAAAAAACATTGACGCTGTCAATGCAATTATTAAGTTACAAGTCGCAAAAAGTGATTATCAAGAAGCCGTAGACAATACGCTACGTAATTACAAGAAGAAAGCAAATGTTCCAGGATTCCGTCCAGGACAAGTGCCTGCAAGTATCATTAAGAAAATGTTTGGTAAAGCTGCAATGGCAGATGAGATCAACAAGATCATTTCAGAAGCATTGTTAGGTTACATCAAAGATAATAATATCCAAATTTTAGGAGAACCTCTTCCAAATCGTACAGAGCAAAAGCCTATCGATTTTGATGCACAGGAGGATTTTGAGTTTGTATTTGACATCGCTATCGCTCCTGAGTTCAATGTTGAGTTGAGTGATAAGATCACTGTTCCATATTATGACATCAATGTAGATGACAAGATGGTTGAGAACGGTGTGAAGTCATATACTTCTCGTTTCGGAACATACGATAAGGCAGATTCAGTCGAGGAGAATGATGTTGTGAAGGGAGAATTGGTTGAGATGCGTACGAAAACAAAGGCAAAGGAAGACGGAATCGTAGTAGAGGAGACTGTACTTTGTCCTAAATATATTAAGGATGATGAGCAGAAGGCATTGTTTGTAGGTGCAAAGAATGGTTCTGCTGTTACATTCAATCCTAAGAAGGCATACGAGAATGAGGCAGAGATCGCATCTTTGTTGAAGATTAAGAAAGAGGAAGTGGCAGATATGACTTCTGATTTCAAATTTACAATCAAGGAGATTACTCGTTTCAAAGAGGCAGAGTTGAATCAAGAGTTGTTTGACAAAGCATTTGGTGAGGGTGTAGTGAAGAGTGAAGCTGAGTTCAAGCAAAAGTTGAGCGATGATATCAAGAAGACGATGGAGCAAGATTCAGATTATAAGTTGCTCATCGACGCTAAGGCTGCTTTGTTGAAAGGATTGGAAGGCCTTGCATTCCCAGATGATTTCTTGAAACGTTGGGTATTGGAAACCAATGAGAAGATCACAGAAAAGGATTTGAACGAACAATATCCAATGATGTTGGAAGATTTGAAGTGGCACTTGGTAAAAGAACAAATCGCAAAAGCAAAGGGAATCAAGATTGAGAATAATGATTTGTCCGATTTTGCAAAGAAAGTAGCTCGTGCACAATTTGCTCAATATGGTATGGCTTCTGTTCCTGATGATGTTTTGGATAACTATGTTAAGGAGATGATCAAGAACAAGGAGCAGATGAATCACATGTTAGATCAAGTGATGGATGAAAAGATCATGGCAGAGGTGAAGAAGGCTGTTAAGTTAGACAAGAAGAGCGTATCTTTGGAGGAATTTAACAAATTATTTCAGGTAAAGTAATTCCGTAGAATAATATACGATAGAGGAAAAATCCCGAAATAAAATTTTCGGGATTTTTTTATGGCATCTATTGTTGGGTATTGAAAAAGTTTTATTACCTTAGTCTTCCGTTTTAAAAATAGAATAATTAAAGTAAGTATATATAAGATGAAGAATGATTTTAGAAATTTTGCAGTGGGGCATTTAGGTATGAATGGCCTATCGTTAGACCAGTATTCAGCGTATGTTTCTGCGAACTATATATCTCCAAGTATATTGGAAGAGAGGCAGTTGAATGTAACACAGATGGATGTGTTTTCACGATTGATGATGGATAGAATTATCTTTTTGGGAACACAGATAGATGATTATACTGCCAATGTGATTCAAGCACAGTTGTTGTATTTGGATTCTGCTGATCCAGGCAAGGATATCTCCATCTATTTGAATAGTCCTGGAGGTTCTGTATACGCAGGATTGGGAATATACGATACGATGCAATACATCGGATGTGATGTAGCTACGATCTGTACGGGTATGGCAGCCTCTATGGCCGCTGTATTGTTGGTAGCAGGTACGAAGGGCAAGCGTTCTGCTTTGCCACACGGTAGGGTGATGATTCACCAACCGATGGGAGGTGCACAGGGACAAGCATCCGATATTGAGATTACAGCTAGAGAGATTCAAAAATTAAAGAAGGAACTATACACTATTATAGCAGATCATTCAGGAAATTCATACAAGAAGATCGAACAAGATTCCGACCGTGATTATTGGATGATTGCACAAGAGGCAAAGGAATATGGCATGATAGATGAGGTTTTGATAAAGAATAAGAAGTAATAGTTGAAGAAAAATGCCAAAACCAAATTCGAAGTGTAGTTTTTGTGGTCGTTCGTCTGTCGATGTAAGAATGCTGATTGCAGGATTAGGAAACGGTGCATTCATTTGCGATGAATGTGCTGAGCAAGCGAACACGATTGTGAAGGAGAATCTAAAGTTTCAGCAGTCGCAAGACGTGAAATTTGAGAAGATCCCCAAGCCTATAGAGATTAAGAAGTTTCTTGATTTGTATGTGATTGGTCAGGAGAATGCCAAGAAGACATTATCTGTGGCTGTTTATAATCACTACAAGCGTCTGACGCAGAATATAGAAGACGATGTGGAGATTGAGAAATCCAACATCATCATGGTGGGAGCGACGGGAACGGGAAAGACCCTGTTGGCGAAGACGGTAGCCCGATTGTTGGAGGTTCCGTTTGCCATTGTGGATGCGACCGTGTTGACCGAGGCCGGATATGTGGGAGAGGATATAGAGAGTATTCTGACCCGTTTATTGCAGGCAGCCGACTATGATGTGGAGAAGGCGCAGCGAGGCATTGTCTTTATAGATGAGATTGATAAGATAGCCAGAAAGGGTGATAATCCGTCCATCACGAGAGATGTGAGTGGAGAGGGCGTACAGCAAGGATTGTTGAAGTTGTTGGAAGGTTCTATCGTAAACGTGCCGCCACAAGGAGGACGTAAGCATCCAGATCAGAAGATGATTGCGGTAGATACGAAAAACATCTTGTTTATCTGCGGAGGAGCATTCGATGGCATAGAGCAGCGAATCGCTCATCGATTGAACACGAAAGTGATGGGATATGCAGCTTCAAAACTGCAGTCGACAGTGGATATGAACAATCTGATGCAGTATATTACGCCGAAGGATTTGAAGTCTTTCGGTTTGATACCGGAGATTATCGGGCGACTACCGTTGCTGTGTTATTTAGAGCAATTGGATCGTAATGCATTGAGGAGTATATTGACGGAGCCGAAGAATTCGATTATACGTCAGTATATCAAGATGTTCAAGATGGATAACGTAGACTTGACATTTAATGAAGATGTGTTGGATTACATTGTCGATACAGCCATTGAATTCAAGTTGGGTGCCAGAGGATTGCGTTCAATCGTAGAGTCTATTATGTTGGATATTATGTTTGAAACGCCATCCACTAAGAAAAAGAATGTGGTCATCACGTTAGAGTATGCCAAGGAGCGTTTGAAGAACACAAATTGGGATAGAATGCGTGAAGCCTGATGAAGAAAGAAAAAAATAGAAAAATAAATGAAATATATCTTGTTTTTATGAAGGAGTGATATATATTTGTTATATGTTTTTCTATAACTTTGTATAGTAAGAAACTTAATTGTTTAATGTATGAAGAAGGATGATCAACTGACTGAGCAATTGAAGTTGCATTTTGGTTTCGACTCTTTCAAAGGCAACCAAGAGGCAATCATCAGGAGTGTTCTTGACGGTAAGGATACATTTGTATTGATGCCGACAGGAGGAGGAAAGTCATTGTGCTATCAACTTCCGTCATTATTGATGGAAGGCACGGCCATCGTCATCTCACCCTTGATCGCATTGATGAAAAACCAAGTGGATGCGATGAGGAATTTCAGTGAGGAGGATGGAGTTGCTCATTTTATCAATTCTTCGTTGAACAAGGCGGCTATAGATGCAGTGAAGTCGGATGTGATGGAGGGAAAAACGAAGTTGCTCTACGTTGCACCGGAGTCGTTGAATAAGGATGACAATGTGGAGTTCCTTCGTCAGGTGAAGATCTCTTTCTATGCGGTGGATGAAGCACATTGTATATCGGAGTGGGGACATGATTTCCGCCCTGAGTATCGACAGATACGTCCGACCATCAACCGAATCGGACAGAAGGCGGCTGTGATTGCATTGACGGCAAGTGCCACGCCAAAAGTTCAGCAAGACATACAGAAAAACCTAGAGATGACGAATGCTGCTTATTTCCGTTCTTCTTTCGATCGCTCTAATTTGTATTATGAGGTGCGACCAAAGACGGACAATGTGGATAAGGAGATCGTTAAGTATATTAAATCGCAAGAAGGAAAGTCGGGTATCATCTATTGCTTGAGTCGCAAGAAGGTGGAGGAGTTGGCAGAAATGCTTAGTGTGAATGGTATTAAAGCATTAGCGTATCATGCCGGAATGGACAGTTCCATGCGTTCGGAAAATCAGGATGCCTTCCTGATGGAGAAGGTGCAGGTGATTGTTGCCACCATTGCGTTTGGTATGGGAATAGATAAGCCAGATGTTCGTTTTGTTATCCATTATGATATACCTAAGAGTCTGGAAGGTTATTATCAGGAGACGGGTAGAGCAGGACGAGATGGAGGAGAAGGACAGTGTATAGCCTTCTATTCCAATAGCGATTTGCAGAAATTAGAGAAATTCATGCAGGGTAAACCTGTGGCAGAGCAGGAGATAGGCAAACTGTTGTTGCAAGACATTGCAAGTTATGCCGAGTCGACTGTATGTCGTCGAAAAGTGCTTTTGCATTATTTCGGCGAGGAGTATACGAAAGATAATTGTGGTAATTGTGATAATTGTTTAAATCCGAAGAAACAAGTGGATGCGAAGAATTTGTTATGTACCGTGTTGGAGACGATCATAGCGTTGAAAGAAAAGTTTAAAGCGGAGTATGTGATAGATGTAGTCATGGGTAATGAAACTCCGGATGTGAAGTCGTTTGGTCATGATGAGGAGATTGATACCTTCGGTGAAGGTAAGGATGAGAGTGAGAAGACATGGCAGAATGTGATAGAGAAAGCCTTGATGTGCAAGTATCTGTCCAAGAGTGTTGAGAGTTATGGAACTTTGAAAGTGACAGCTGAGGGTCGTGCTTTCTTGAAGAATCCGAAGAAATTCGAGATTGTGAAGGAGGATGAGGAAGACGAAGAGGAAGATAGCGACAACGTACAGATAAAGAGCGGAAGCGCCTGTGCGGTAGACCCAGTGTTATTCTCCATGTTGAAGGATTTGAGAAAGAAATATTCCAAACAGGCCGGACTTCCTGCCTTTGTTATTTTCCAAGATCCATCTTTGGAGGCGATGGCTACGACCTATCCAGTGTCAATCGAAGAGTTGGCTAACATACCGGGTGTCGGTATGGGTAAGGCTAAGAAGTATGGTGAGGAGTTCGTTAGTTTGATCCGTAAACATGTGGAGGAGAACGAAATCGAACGTCCGGAAGACCTAAGAGTCTTGTCCGTTGCCAAACGTTCTGAAAAGAAGATATCCATTATTCAAGCCATCGACCGCAGAATCGCCTTGGATGATATAGCAGAGTCGAAGGGATTGGATTTCGACGAATTACTCGATGAATTGGAGTCAATCGTCTATTCTGGTACGAAGATCAATATCGATTATTTCTTGGTTCAGATCATGGACGAGGATAAGATCAATGACATCTTCGAATATTTCCGTGACGAAGCAGAATCGGATGATATAAGAACGGCATTGAAAGAACTCGGTGAGGATGATTACTCTGAACAAGAGATTCGTTTGGTTCGTATCAAATTCATTTCAGAAGTAGGTAATTAATTGTAAAATAATTTAATAGGGCTGCCCTTTATGGACAGCCTTTTTTTTATCATGACAGAAGTTTAGTCACGTTTAGAAGCATTAGACACAGCTTTGAAAGATCGGATAGCCGAACAATTCGGTTCCATCACGTATTTCTATGAAACCGTCTATTTGGTGGTTCAGAACGCGCACGTTCTGCAGCAACAGACGCCACAAGGATTTGAAAAGAAGTTGGAGGTTATCGAATATTACAAATCGTTGATAGAGAAGAAATTGGATTCGTTTGGATTGGATGGAAAAGAGTGGGTGGCAGATATCGCCAGCGATTATTTTGAGGATTATGTGCATTACAGAGAACCCCAATTAACCATCCCCGACGATGTTTTTTATGGAAATTTAAAAAAATTCCCGTAGTGGCGAATTGCATTCGCCACAATTGCATTCGCCCCATTCCCGCCGTAGTGGCGAATTGCATTCGCCCCAATCGCATTCGCCCCAATCGCATTCGCCCCATTCATATCATTTTATATATTGCGAGTACCAAGTATAAAGCGATAGCAGCGCAAATGCCAAGAAGAATGTTGATTGCAGTTTGTCCGTTGGAACCGTTCAATTTTGCCATCTGTAAGCATTTTTCAAACTCGTCGTTGCTCAATGCTTTCACTTCTTCCTCCTGTTTGATCTTTTCTATTCCTTTGCGCCTTTTTGTTTCTAATACTTTGAATATCATAAGAATGGAGGTTATGACACTAACCAACAACGCAGCGATTTGGTATTCTGTTTCTATAGAATCGTCAGCGCCCAATAGAATTAGTTTCATCATCACGACTGCCCCTATGGGTAATAGTATGATTGTGAAAAGTAGTGAGGTGACTACGGAATCTTGAGCTTCTTGGAAGATAGGCATAGCAGCATTGATTCTTTCACGACTCTTTTCAGCATCATCTTCAGACATGCCATTTTTCGTTTGTTGCTCGATATATTTTTCTCTTTCGTAATCCTCTTTTTCACCAATATCCCGACCGCTCCAATATTTGATAGCCGCCGATATCTCGTCGGGATCGTAGACTGCATAGGTGCTCAGTTTGTGCATATTGTGGATGGTCTTTTCCCCCTCTTTATACACTACATGGAGGCAATAGACTCTTCTTCCCTCGGACCCTCTTCCTACGGACCCTTTTAGATTTTTGATTTCACCGTCATCTTGATCCATCTCTATTTTTCCTGGATAAGCCATATATACCATATCCCAAGGGTAGAAGATCTTCTCTTTTTCTATTTTTATCCCCTCCTTGTCAATTATAATCGTCTTTTTAGGAGGAAAGAATGTGAAGTAAATAGCAACGCATCCTAAAACAAAGCCTATCAATAAGGAAGGAACGCCAATCTGGTTTCCAAGAACGTCTTCATTGCCGTTGTGGATTTCAATCAGATTGTATGCGCAAAAGCATACAAAAAAGAGTCCCACAGCAAATAAAATAGCACCATGAATAGGAGCTGCAAATTTATCTTTGATAATTAATTTTTCGCCTTTTTCCCACATGTTGTGTATATGTTTAAATAAAATAAATTCTTTCTTCCTTTTTAATACCTCTCCACCTTCCGTTTTATCCTCTCTATCCATCTTCCGAAACGAACGAAGATGTTTGATTCTGCCTCTATGCGAAAGAGTGCGTCTTGGTCGCCTTGTTCTCTTTGGTTATGAACGATCTGTTGATAGATCTTATTCCAGTCGGGGGTGCCCCCTGGAAAATTATGGTCGTCGATGTAGTAGGTTGCTTTGACCTTCTTTGTATAGCCAGGGTCGCTCTCCGTCTCTTCTGGATGGTTCTTGTTGACGGCATAGAAGGTTAATCCACGTTGTTGGCACCATTCTACTGCCTCCTCCTGCTCTTTGCCTTCGCGAGCTGTCCAGAGAATCAACCGATGGTTCCCTTCTGTCTGTATCCTTTTCAGAACATCTATCGCAAAGGGTATCTCCGTCCCGATGTTTGGATATTCATTGGTGACGATGGTTCCGTCAAAATCTACTGCAATGACCATGTGTGATTGAATTTATATTTTGCGTAATCTCTTTATGATGGCGAGATATAAGAATCCAACTATAATCAGAAAGATTAATAACACCAGAATCCACCATGCGGTTCCCATAAAAGGTAGTTCCTTGGTGAATCCAAATGCACCTGCCGGACTGCCCCAGTTAAAGAAGAAGTATGGGAAGTTATATCCTTCATCGAACGACCAATTTTGAACGTAGCCGATGGCTGCGTAGATGGTGTAAAGCGAAGGGGGAAGCGTCACCCACAAAACGTCCTTCTTGGATAGGTTGCCTTGTGTGCCCGTTACGAAGAAATCGAGAATGGCAGCCACGGGAACAACCACGTGCGTCAGCGTGTTGGAGAGTCCCCAAGCAAGATCAAGATTGGGCGCCAAGATGAAGCAAAAGACCACTCCTGTGAGTGTAATCGCCACTGTACCCACGAATTTGAAGGTGAACCATGCATCACTGATTTTCTGCTTCTTGTCCATCAAAAAGAGTCCAATGGCACAGATGATGGCAATCAAAATATTCGATTGAATGGTAAAATACATAAACGCGGAACAGCCACGTAAAACGGCAGCTTGCCATACACCCACTATTACGGCAAAGATGACTGTCAGTTTGAGAAGGTAGGAGAGTATCCTTTTTTTTGTGTTCATTTATCTATTCTTTTTTGTTTTGACCTATATTGTAGTGTCTGTATTGTTTGTATTCTCCTTTTGCTCTTTTACAGCCTCTTCCACCTCTTTTTTCGGCATGCAGAAGAAGATGAGCACGATAGCGGATATGATGGCACAGAGCAATTGTGACGTAAGGTGAACGATGGAATAGACGAGGCAGTTGAATCCTATCACAAAGACCATGGTACCCATGCGGATGAGATTCCATTTGTAAAATGTTTTGTCATCACAGTTGGTGGTTTTGCTTTTGTAAACTTTCAGGATGATGGGGATGGTTATGATAGTAAGGAGTACAGCGATTCCTTGTAGTGTCACATAGTGATTGATGTCACCTATTTTGTTCATTCCCATACGATAAGAGTAGATGATGAGTAGAACGGAGGCGATGCACAGAATGATGTGCATGATTTTCAAATTTTTTTCCATTTTGATCTATTTATACATTTGTTATTTGCTTGTTGTTACACCGTATAAGGCGTGCGGTTGAGGATGGATCGACCGAGGGTGATTTCATCCGCATATTCCAGTTCGTCGCCGATGGATACGCCTCTTGCTATCGTGCTGATTTCCACGTTGAAAGGGGATAATTTCTTATATAGATAAAAATTGGTGGTGTCGCCTTCCATGGTGGGACTCAATGCCAGGATCACCTCTTTGATGGATTCTGTTTGGACGCGGTCGACCAGCATATCGATGCTTAGGTCGGATGGACCGATGCCCGACATAGGGGAGATGACGCCACCGAGAACGTGATAGAGACCTTTGAATTGTTGTGTGTTTTCGATGGAGATGACATCGTTTATGTTTTCCACGACGCAGATGGTGGAGCTGTCTCTACGCTGATCGGCGCAGATCTGGCAAATCTCCGTATCAGATATGTTGTGGCAACGTTTACAATATTGAATATTGTTTCGAAGAGTGATGAAAGCGTTTCCGAAGGTTTCCACCTCCTCGTTGCTTTGACGAAGAAGATGCAAGACGAGGCGTAGGGCGGTTTTACGTCCGATGCCGGGTAGTTTCGCAAATTCTTTGATGGCATTGTCGAGCAATGTAGATGAATATGGGGTGGAAGCGTTCATTCAGAATCGTTTTGAAAAGATGAATAGTCGGGTATTTCTTTGAAAAAATGGTATTTATGTTGTTGGTAATCAATCTGGCAACAGAAGTGGTTGATTCCGTTGGAGACGATTAGGATGGGAACGTTCAGAACCAGGTTGTAAGAGGCGATTTGATCGAACACTTTTTGTGAGATGGTCACTTCCGGAGCCTTGTATTCGACGATGACGAAAGGCATTCGGTCTCTGTTGTAGATGACGGTGTCGCATCTTTTCTTCATCTGGTTGATTTCCACCGCTATTTCGTTGGCGATCAGGCTGGCGGGATAGTGTTTTTCATGAATCAGATACTCAACCATGTTTTGCCGTACCCACTCTTCGGGGGTGAGAGTGACATATTTGCGGCGGCATCGATCGAAAATGAGACATTTTTCACCCTCCTTTTTTAAACGAAATTCATATTTGGGGAAATTAAGTTCCAACATTTTGTTATCTTTGCGAATAAATACGATACAAAGGTAATAATTAATTTACAATTATAATAAGATTAAATGGCTAAACAGTCGACCATAGGATATAGGGAGATATTATCGGAGTTACAGGCAAAGACCTATAAGCCAGTTTATTTCCTCTCTGGTGAAGAGCCATATTTCATTGATTTAATCGCTGATTACATTCTTAACAATGTCTTGGCGGAGTCGGAGAGAGAGTTTAATCAATACGTCTATTATGGAAAAGATGTGCAGTTGAAGACGGTGTTGGAAAATGCCCGTCGATTCCCTATGATGGCTCAGTATCAGGTGATTGTGGTCAAAGAGGCGCAAAACATATTTGTGGAAAAGGAGAATGAAAAAGGTTCTTCTTTCGATGATTTGACCAATTATGTACAACATCCGCAACCCTCCACCATTTTGGTCTTTTGTTACAAAAAGAAGGCAGATGCCAGGAAGAAATTTGTAACAGAAGTAGCGAAGAATGGGGTCTTTTTTAACTCTGATAAGCTGTATGACAGTCAGATACCATCCTTTATACAAAACTATATGAGGGGGAAAGCGGTGCAGATAGATGAAAAATCCACCCAACTTTTGGCTGATTACATTGGGGCGGATTTGCATCGTTTGGTGAATGAGTTGGACAAGCTCATCATGACGAAACCCGCTACAGTTAAGATGATTACCACCGATTTGGTCGAGAAAAATGTGGGTATCAGCAAGGTGTTCAACGATTTTGAATTGAAATCAGCCTTGATACAAAAGAATGTATACAAATCTAATATGATTGCCTTTCACCTTTCTCAATCAAAATCGTTCGTTTTAAACGTGACAATATCAGTTCTTTATGCCTATTTTTCTAATCTAATGGTTTACTATTACATTCAAGATAGAAGTAAGATGAATGTGGCAAAGGAGTTGGGTGTAAATCCATTTTTTGTCGATGAATACGCATTAGGAGCGAGAAACTATAATGCATGGAAGACGATGTCCATCATATCGTTGTTGAGAGAGTATGATGCGAAATCGAAAGGAGTGGGGAATAATACAACTTCCAACTCAGGTGCGGAGTTGTTGAAGGAATTGGTGTTTAAGATTTTACATTAAGCATCGGTTTCATCGGTGGATACAAGAGTGAATTTAATTCTGTAAAAACGAAAGATATATGGTAATAAAAACGGCAGAGTTTGTGGAGAGTAATTCCGTGTGGAATAAATGTCCAAAGCATGGAAAGGCTGAGTATGCGTTTATTGGTCGGTCGAATGTAGGTAAATCCTCTTTGATCAACAGAATGACGGGAAGGAAGGATTTGGCCAAGACATCGTCTAAGCCAGGAAAGACATTGCTAATCAACCATTTCATCATCAATAGCGATTGGTATTTAGTGGATTTGCCAGGCTATGGCTATGCCAAGATCAGTAAGGATGGAAGGGACAAATTGGAGAAGATGATCAAGGGCTATGTGATGTCGCGTGAGGAGTTGGTCAACCTCTTTGTGTTGGTAGACAGTCGTTTGGAGCCGCAGAAGATAGATTTGGAATTCATCGAGTTTTTGGGCATCAATGGAGTGCCTTTCTCGATTGTCTTTACCAAGGCAGATAAGCAGACGAAGACTAAGACGAATGTCAATGTGGAGGCCTTCAAAGAGAAGCTGAAGGAACAATGGGAGGAGTTGCCGCCCATCTTCGTCACATCGTCGGAAACAGGCGATGGATGCGATGAGTTGCTGAATTACATAGATTCGTTGAATATCATGTTGAAAGAGCAAAATAATTAATATCATGGCAGTGTTTTATTACATTTTATATGCGATAGTATGGTTGCTGTTTTGGTTACCATTACCGTTGTTGTATGGTATTTCGTACATATTATATTTCCTTGCCTATTATGTGGTAAAATACCGACGTAAGGTGGTGAGGGATAATTTGGTGAGTTGTTTTCCCGATAAAAGCGAGGCTGAGATTATCGACATTGAAAAGCGGTTTTATATGTTTTTTGCAGATACGGCCATTGAGACGTTGAAGCTGGTACATATGTCGAAAAAGGAGATTCAGAAGCGTTATAAGATTAATAATCCGGAGGTGTTGCAAGATCTCTTTGATCGAGGCATTAGTGCGATGATTGTATTGGGCCATTATGGAAGCTGGGAGTGGTCTCCTTCCTTGTATTTGAACTATCATGATGTGATAGGAGCCGAGATGTATCGTCCGTTGAGCAATAAGTATCTGAACAAATTCTTCTTAAAGTTGCGTGCTTGTTATGGAACGGAGACACTGCTTAAGAATGAGGCGTTTCGCTACATTGTAAAATATAAGCAAGAAGGAAAGATTTTTGGTGTGGGATTGATTGCCGATCAGACACCATCAAAGGGAAATTTGCATTTTTGGACTAACTTTTTGAATCATCCAGACACGCCGTTTTTGAACGGACCAGAGCGCATCGCCCGCAAGGTGGATTTGGCGTTTGTTTATTTGGATGTAAAGAGGGTGAAACGAGGATATTATTCATGTGACTTGGTGACGATAGCGGAACATTCGAAGGATACGGCAGAAAATGAAATAACGCAGCGCTATGCCGAGTTGATGGAGCAGACCATCTTGCGAGATCCAGCCTATTGGTTATGGTCTCATCGTCGATGGAAACATAAACGAAACGAGAATTGATATGAAGACAGCAGTCATCATTTTGAATTGGAATGGTCGGAAGATGATGGAGACCTATCTTCCCTCTGTGTGTAAGTACACGCAAGGGGATGATGTGCAGGTGGTGGTGGCAGATAACGGATCCACCGATGATTCCATTGAATTTTTACAGCGGGAGTATCCACAAGTAGCTTTGATTCAGTTGGATCAGAACTATGGATTTGCAGAAGGGTATAACAAGGCTATTGCGCAGGTGGATGCGGAGTATGTTGTGTTGTTGAATTCGGATGTGGAGGTGACGGAGCATTGGCATACGATTTTGACGGACTATATGGATGCCCATCCAGCGGTGGCAGCATGTCAGCCAAAGATTTTAGCCTTTTATGATAAGACTAAGTTTGAGCATGCAGGAGCAGCTGGCGGATTTATCGATAAATATCGTTTCCCATATTGTCGAGGAAGAGTCTTGGGCAAGGTGGAGGAGGATAGAGGTCAGTATGATCAGCCAATACAGATCTTTTGGGCCACAGGAGCAGCTTTGTTTATAAGAAAGAAGGCATACGATGAAGTAGGGGGATTGGATGGTACTTTCTTTGCGCACATGGAGGAGATTGATCTCTGTTGGCGTTTGAACAGTCGAGGATATCAGGTGATGTGTGTGCCGCAGAGCAAGGTGTATCACTTAGGTGGAGGTACGTTGAATGTGGATAATCCACGGAAGACCTATTTGAATTTCAGAAATAATCTGTTGATGATTTATAAGAATGAGACGGAGGAGCGAGTTGGTAGTGTGTTGAGAGCACGTAAGTTCTTTGATAACTTGGCTGCACTCATGTATCTTATGAAAGGTGACAAAGAGAATTTCGAGGCAGTGCGCAAGGCCCGTAAGGAGTTTCACTCGATTAAGCATCAATATGACGATAAAAGGGCTGAAAACATGAAATTGCAGCAAGTCACACAGTTCCCGTTCAATTACGATGGAAGTATTGTGTGGGGATATTATGCCTTCAATAAGAAACTGTATACCGATTTGAAGTGATAAAAGAGCCCATTCATCATAAAAATCCGAAGATTATGTTAAACAGATTGATTCTCACGATAATAGCCTTGATGATGGTTGGACGAGTGTCGATGGCGCAGACGGTCACGGAGAATAAGGTGTTCCCTGTAGGCGAGGAGTTTGTCTTGGAGGCCTATTACAATTTAGGGTTTATCTGGGCGAAGGTGGGCGTGGCCAATTTCAAGGTAGGAGAAGATGAGCATGGCAATTATGATTTTCGGGTAAAGATGGATAATCTTCCTAAGTGGGATTGGTTGTATGAGGTTCATACAAATCATCATGCAGTGTGTACAAAGTCGATGAAACCGTTGTATATGGAGTGTGATGTGAAGGATAACGGAGCAGTCTATACAGACAAGTATGTCTTTGAAGATAAAGGCGATAAGAATGAGATTCATCGGCATCGGGTGACGGTACGAGATTCGCAGAAGGTGGCGTTCGACACGGTGTTTATTATGCAGAAGGAGGCGAGCGATATCATTAATGCGATATATATAGCGAGAAATTATCTATTGATGATGAAAGAGCAGAGTCCCAAGCCGAAGGATATACCGTTTTATCCATTGTTTGGTAATGGTTCGCACAAGATAGTAGGAAATATAGGGGACACGACGCGAATAAAGACGCGAGAGGGAGAGACATACCTATGTCGAGAGTACACAGCCAGTGTGGGAACAGGCACGATTGTGGCGAAGGATCCAATCTATGCCTATCTGACAGACGATGAACGGATGATTCCCGTGTTGGTGGAGGCCAAATTATCAATTGGAAATGTGAAGATCTATTTGAAATCGTATAAGGTTAATAAATGATAGATGTGATGCGTTTGATTGTAGAGACGCAATGCATTGCGTCTCTACGGTGCGTGTCCGACCCATTTAACCAGATTCATAACAACAATCCAGCCAACGGTAAGAAAAATAGGCTGACAGCCAGTAATATCCAAAATAGGAGGCACATACGAGAACCCATTGTTCCCTCTACAGTCGAGGATGTATATAGCAAGGATAAAAGCAATATGAATGGGGAAGCAATGAGCAACATGCCAGTAATCGTATCAACAACTGTAGAATCTGCTTCCAGCCAAACACAGAGAATACCCACCAGTAGAAACATAATTGCTACAGTAAAAATGACGGAGAAGAAGACCAATAAAATGGCTCTTAAAAGAGGATGATTGTCGTTCGTGTGGCGGTAATACCACAGGGAAAAAGGAGACAATGCAATAACTGTAAAAGCTACAGAGGCAATAATTGCATTATTAGATCCAGTATGAGTACAAGCAGCACTGATAAAACCACCGATTTGCAGGAGAAGGCAAATAAGGGGCATGCATTTTAAATATTTCCAGAATTCGAGCGATTTCATACGGAGTTTTTTTTTGATTGTAGAGACGCAATGCATTGCGTCTCTACGGTGCGTGTTCAATTTATTTGATGGTGGACGTTGTAGAGACGCACGGCCGTGCGTCTCTACGGTACGTGCCCGACGATATGTTTATTATTGTTAGAGACAAATGCATTGCGTCTCTATGTCCGGGTGCGAGCCTGACCGACAAACGATATGAAGATTGTTATTTATCTTCGTCTCATTTCCATGTATTTTTCCACAAATTCCTTTTTATAATCTTTTGTAGTCAAAGCCCAAGAGATGAAAGGTTCCAAGGTTTTGTCGCCATACTGTTTTGCACCCAAAATTCCGCTCCAAAAATATAACGAGTCGGTTCTATCTTCGAATGCGTTGTGCCAAACGAAGGGCACACTTAATATGCTGTTAGGGAACCGATCTGTCGTTAGATTGTCGCTGGCAGCAACTCTCTTATTGAGATATGGATTGGGTTTATCTGAATCGATGTATGGAAAGAGTTTGAGAATCCAACCTGTGACGGCGTATGTTTCGTATTCACCTTCAGTTTTAAAAATGTTCATCCAAAACGTTTTGTTTGCTCTTCCTTGGGAAGCTTCGATGAACTCGTCGAGGATAGGGAGGAGGCTCTCCTTCCATTCCGTCATCTCCAAGGTGTCTAATATGGATAACTTATTCTTTATCAGTTCCCAATCTTCTGTGGTTCCCCTTAAAACGATCCAAGGGAATCCACAGCCCGACTCTATAATATAGGAGAAGGCTTTTTTCTGAGCATCTAGAAGTGTGATTTGGTAAGCAACATGATCGATAGGGGTGGTTGTGCTGAATTGTGGCACGAAAGCCTCGTAAAAATAGGGATCGGTGTATCGACGTGTTTGTTGGGCTAATGAGTCGATCGCGACACTCCATTGGGAGGAATCGGAAGCCAGGGCATCATTTCTTACACAGATTGAATTTGGATGCCCATTTTTGTATATTTTATTCTCTAATGATTTGAAATTCAAATTGATATGTTTAGACATTCCTTGGCAGATAGTAAGCCAGATCACATCGGGAGAAAGAGCCAATGGATAATGACCATCGTAAGCGTTTCTTACGGTTTCAAGCAACCCATTAGGAAGATTAGGCCCAATAGTAGGTGCGATTCTCATATTTTTATGTTCCTCAGGCATATACAAGACCTCTTTTAGGGTTATATATTCAAAAAAATCTTTAACATTTTGTTCTCTATAGAAATTATTTGCGATGGTATCATTTTCCACGTCGAAACGGACACCTTCAGGAGAATACGGATCATTTTCCTTTAGTTTCCTCAGAATGGATTCGTCGCTAATGCATTCTGGTGAATTTTGCCAAATATATTCCAAAAAATATGATTCATTGAAATCATATTCTGAATCAGAATATTCTTCAGTTTTTTGTACGGTTGTATCGTTCTTATTCTCATTTTCTTGAATATTTTCCTGTCCATTTTCCTGACCATTTTCCTGATTAGAACTACTACAGGCTGCTAAAATTATGCTGGAGATAATCCAAATGAATTTGTGCGTTGTCGTCATATTTGTGTTATATTTAATTTATGATTAAGATGATTGCAAATATAAATAAATAAAAATGAGAATGTTTTGTAGAGACGCAATAATTTGCGTCTTGGTGAATTTGCGTTGTTGAAACGCACGTCCGTGTAGAGACGCAATGCATTGCGTCTCTACGGTGCGAATACCGAACGACATTTGTAAATCGAGATGGCATTATTTTGAATTACATAATTGTTATATAATTTATATTATGTTAAATAGAGATTTGAGGCGATGATGTGACCTACACAGAAAACTACACAGAAAAACTAAACAGAAAACTACACAGATGATGTTTTATTCGATATTCAAGTAATTGACAGGATTTTGACCAATTTTCACCTTGTTGGTTATTGATTTTCCTATAAAAATAGAATCGAACACCTCTTCTCCTTCAAATTCAACCCTTTGTGTATATCGGAGTTCCTTAGATTTGTAACAATTCGTTGGTCTTATGACTTCTTTTACAATTCCATTCACATGTCCGATCAATAACGTTGCTTTTTGGGCTTTTGCTAGCGACAACCTCCAATACTTTCTTGTGGCTTCATATAAAGATGGACGATAAAGTTCACTGGACCTATCTTTGCAGTTATAAGAGTTCTTTATATTGACAAAGATGATTTTCTCGTCCTCTGATGGATTTATATATTCATTCATACAGTTTTGAAAATTTTTAATAGAGACAAAGGTATGGATAAATTTATAAGAAAGTAGTAAATTAAGAAATTTTGTTAAGATGCTACCCTATTCTTTGCGGATGTACTCCTCTCCTATCTCATTGTATAATTTTAATGTCTCTATAGCATTCTTTATAATAGAATCCTTCAGGGTCTCCGGCTGTATGATTTCGATGTCGGATCCCATTTTAAGCAGTTCCATTTCAAATTCTCTATCTAGTTTGATTTTGTAGTGAAACTCGACACCATCTTCAAGAGGTATTTCCTTTTGTGATTGGTGTAAT
>JAFRNH010000003.1 GCA_017430235.1 Paludibacteraceae bacterium
CACTATCATTTGCACAGGTTGTATCACTATCGTTGTAACCCGTCTCTCCTCCCGTATGACTATTGCATGAGATGAATAGAATAGACACAACGGTGATAACTATAAATACTAATTTGTTCATTGATTTATTTCTTTAGTGTACATAAAGCTACTGGTTCCCATACATTTCTGACAGAATTTTTTCTGCATATTTCATGGAATGGCCTTCCCAATTACCACCATCTGTCCAAGTCTCTCCTTTTTTTACCCAAGTATTGTTTTCATACTTGAGAATAGATATTTTCCCATCTTTTTTTAAATAGTACACTGGCATCGGATTTCCTTCAGCATCAGCATCAGCCAACATGTCCAAATATAAATTGTCAACAGGTATGTAATAAATGTATAAATCAAAATTTGCTACACAGGAGTCGTTATTTGCGAATAAATCTTCCATGGGGAGAAAATCACGATCCTGAGAAAAAAGTTTTCCATATTTAGAGCCTTTTTTAGGTATCGCTAATATAGATCCATCCCACTTGAATTCATTTTTTTTGTGAATTATTCGTCCATCATTTGACAACATGGAGGTGATATAGTAGGCAAACGTGTCCCTAGACAAATAATATCTATGGATAA
Organism: Paludibacteraceae bacterium; assembly: GCA_017430235.1. Taxonomy (GTDB): domain Bacteria; phylum Bacteroidota; class Bacteroidia; order Bacteroidales; family Paludibacteraceae; genus UBA1181. The sequence goes on from JAFRNH010000003.1 coordinate 619, forward strand.
AAATATCATCTTTATTCAATAACAGATTCTTATGATGCAAAAAATCCACATTGACTTTTTCTCCAATTTGTATTTTGCGTGGAACTATTCTGTCAAGTTTTAACGTCTTCTTCTTAAAGTAGATGAACAGGGAATCCGGCAAATAAGTGGTGTCAATACGAGCATCAACACTCTTCCCTAAAAATGGTTTTAAACCATAGTGATTATCACTATGACTAGACAATATCATATGGATATCAGGATTTTCTGAAATAATGCTATCTGTAATACGGCTATCTTCCTTATTTGACATAAGACGCAAACGGCATTTGCCATCTTGCAGATTTTCAACCTTATAGCCGTCCAGCCAAATAGGCTTATAGCCATACCATACTGCAAGATTAGCTGGATCATCACGTGTGTCGAATTTTATTATAAAGGGGTCGGAAAAGACACAAGCGTGATATAATTTATATTTAACTGAGTCGTTATTTTCTGTAATTTTATAGACTCCCGCAAAGCAACGATGATTTTCCATATCCTCCTCATCCTCTTCTTCTACCTCATCTGTATCATCTATATCTTCTGATTCATCGGGCTGCATTTCCTCAAGATTTTCTTCTTCGAGAGCTGCATAATAAGCCTCTATCTCATCTGACGTAGGTGCATATTTTCGACGAATGATGTGTCCACTCAACTTGTTTCTATATTCCTTATACCACACACCATCGTTGGATTTATGTAATGAAATCTCAACGTTATCATCCACAACACTATCATTTGCACAGGTTGTATCACTATCGTTGTAACCCGTCTCTCCTCCCGTATGACTATTGCATGAGATGAATAGAATAGACACAACGGTGATAACTATAAATACTAATTTGTTCATCTTCTTATTTCCGTAACACATAAAAGAACGAGTGAAATAACACCCTCAGACACTTCAAAGGCAAAACATTCCTATTCTTCACATCCTGACAAAGCTTCGCATTTGTCAGTCACATAACTGGCAAAGGGCATAGGAAGTTTTTTTGCAAATATATTTACATTTACAGAAACTTCTCATTTGTTCAGCAATTTTTCTGGTGTACAAATCGGATGTCACTATCAACAAAAAAAACCGAAGCAGACGAGCTACTTCGGTTTTTTATATATTAAGCATTATAATTCGCTTTTTTTATTTCTCTATAGGAACGATACGGAAGTTATCGACACACATAAAGATTTGAGGTTCGCCTTCAGGATTTCCGAATTGAAGGAAACTGAAGTTTGTTGCTTGTTTCAACTTGTCTTTATAGTTGTAGCCATCAACAGGCTCATCACTTGACGTATTGTGACAGAATTCAGTCAAAGGAATTGTGATTGTAGTCCAAGAGTCAGTATAGAAACCATCTGGTGTATTCTCGTAAGGTTTCCAGAAACAGATTGGAGAGAAATCACGTCCGTGTTTATCAGGCGAATTGATTGGGCCAAAGAAGATTTCAGTTCTGATTCCTTTGTAAGGGATTTCTTTAGGAACGAAAACTTCAAATTTCAAAGCCAACTCTTCCAATTCATATTTTTCAAACACATTACCTGCTACAGAGACAGGGCCACGACCACCTTCAAGAGGGTTAGCCACATATTGGATCCATACTGTTTGGTTCATAGACCATGCATTAGAATATTTTGCATAGAGGAATCCATAATCCTTGCTACAAGGTTCTGGCAATTTAGCGCCATTAGGGAATGGAGTGATTGAATCACCCATTTCAAGAGTACCTGTGATAAGTTCTCCCTCTTCATCCATAGGGCTCCATCCACCCCAAGTTGGCAAATACTTGTCAAAGTTAACAATCGTATTACGGTTGTCTCTGAAGAAGAATTTTGATAATGATTTACCGTTAGGAGAGCTAACTCTAATACGTCCGTCTTTTGTACCTTCTGGCACAATGACTTCAACCATAGTATCGTTTTGAGAAACAATCTCGGCAGGGGTTTCAACGTCAGGGAATGTAATGATCGCTCCTGTTAAATTTTTTCCGTAAATGATAGCCTTTCCACCATCTGGAACAAACTCACACTTCATACTTGTTAACTGAGGAACGAGGCAACAGCCCTTCTTGTCACTATTATTCCCGCCCTGATCGCCATTACTACAACTGCTCATCAATCCTGCACAAAGCAAAGAAGCAATGAATAAAATTTCTTTTCTCATATCTATTCGTATTAAAATTTATTTTTCTAAGTTATCAGATTAGGTGATACTGAAAGTACCATTTCATTCTAATATATGCAAACCTAAATAAAAGATTTGTCAATTCCAAAAAAAAATTAACTCAATTTAGTACTTTTTTTGAATTTTTCGTATTGTATTCTTTCCGCAGAAATAGGTTATATGTTATGCAACATAAAGCCGATCGAAAAAACACTCAAATGTCAATATTTTCGCAAAGACACATCACGCACAAACAACTATTCTTCAAAAGTATGTAAGGAAAGTTCTTCCCCATTCCACGTTGCATAACTGAAATGGGTAATCCAGTCGCCTAAAATCAAGACTCTTTTGTCATTCGGAATTGTCAAATCCAACAGGATATGACGATGTCCAAAAATGAAATAATCAATATAATTATGCGTCTTCGAATACTCTTTAGCAAACTTTACCAAATATTCCTTATCTTCTCCAAGGTATTGTTCTCCTGCCGATCCTTGTTTCTTTTTTCTATTATATCTTGACCATGCATATCCAAATGGGACTGTCAGTCGAGGATGAATGGTCTTATACAAAGCCTGGCAGAACTTGTTTCTGAAAAACTTTCTCATAAATCGGAATGACAGACTTGGATCTCCCAATCCATCGCCATGAGCTACATAAAAATGTTTGCCATCCAATTCTATTTCAACGCTATCCGTATAAACGGTAGCACCAATCTCTTTGGGGAAATAGTCGAACAGCCATGTGTCATGATTACCTATAAACATATATACAGGGATACCATCATCCACAAACTCAGCCATTTTACCTATGAAGCGGACGAATCCCTTTGGAACAACATTTTTATATTCAAACCAATAATCGAACATATCGCCCACCAAATAGAGCGCCTTTGCCGTCGGTTTGATTTGGTTGAGCCAACGCACCAATCGCTTTTCGCTTTCAATGGGATCTTCATACACATTTAATCCCAAATGAGCATCAGACGCAAAATATACTATCTTCCCTGTAGAATCCATCTCTTATAACAATCCTAATTCCAACAATGCCTCTTCCGACATTCTGTCTTTCGTCCACTCTGGTTCAAAAACCAAATTGACAACAGCCGATTTTACACCTTCTATTCCCTCCACTTTCTGCTTCACATCTTCCAATATGAAATCAGCAGCAGGACAGTTAGGCGCAGTCAACGTCATATCAATCGTAACGGTTCCATCCTCTTTTACATCAATGTTATAAACCAATCCGAGTTCGTATATATCAACAGGGATTTCTGGATCATACACGGTCTTCAAGACTGAAACTATCTTTTCTTCTAATTCTAAAAACTCATTCATAACAAATCGTATTTACGTTTAAAATGAAATCTCTCAAATACCACAATTATCATCAACATGAAACAAACGTACCATCTTTTTCGATTCTTACAACAATGGACTGAACAACCGAGCCAACGACTCTTTTATTTTCTTGCGAGATGGTCTCTCCATCCACTCTTTTTCATCAATCTTCACCGAATTTCTCAAATCCTCTTCAAAAATCGATATGAGATTTGTGGTGGTATTTTGGTCATACACTATGGTATTTAATTCAAAATTTTGCTCGAAACTTCTAAAATCCATATTAGCACTTCCGATAAAGGAGATGTCGTCATCCACAATTGTCATCTTACTATGGATAAAGCCTGGTTGATAGAGATAAACCTTAATGCCAGCTTTAAACATCTGGTCAAGGAAAGAGTAAGAGCTATACAACGTAACCTTGGCATCCGATTTTTTCGGCAAGATCAAGCGTACGTCAACTCCCGACAGCGAAGCTATCTGTAAAGATGTAATCAAACTTTCCGGAGGAATAAAATAGGGAGTCTCGATGAAGATTCTCTTCTTTGCCAATGCGAAGGCCTTTACATAAATCTGCATAATAGATTCCCATTGCATATCCGGACCACTTATCACAGTTTGAATCATCACATCGCCCTTTGCCTCTGGTTGAGGATAATATTCACTATCTTCCACCAAAGATTGCTTAACAAAGTACCAATCCTCGAAAAAGGTCTTTTGAAGTCCCAGCACCACACCACCTTCCAAACGAGCATGAGTGTCGCGCCATTTTCCCCAAGACAAACCTTCCAAATAACGATCTGCAATATTAATACCTCCTGTATAAGCAATCATACCATCTATCACCAAGATTTTACGATGATTTCGATAATTCACGTGACTACTAATGTATGGCAAACGCACCTCCAAAAAGCTTTCCACCTCAATACCTTCCGCACGCAACTCCTCCATGTGACGTTTCTTAAATCGCCAACTTCCCACATCATCAATAATCACACGTACCTTCACACCCTCTCTTGCCTTCTCCTTCAAGGCCTCCATCATGCGAGTACCCAACTTATCTGGAATAAAAATATAATATTCCAAATTGATATGATGTTTTGCTTTCTTTATGTCCTGAAAGATAGACTCATACAATGCGATTGCATCCGTATATACAGAAATGGTATTATGCTCAAACAATGGAGAATCCGCATTAGAAGCTGCCACCTCAGCTATGGCTAATTGACTGTCTGTAAGTGACAAATTAGAAAGGTCGTGAGAAGTCACCACCTCATAATTTTTCAAAAGATGAAAACTTCGCTTGGAGATGATTCTTTTCTTTCTGAATTTTTTTCCAACAAGCAGGTAAAAAAGGAATCCAATGACTGGGACAAAAAGGAGGACAAAAATCCAAGCAATCGACTTTACCGGATTTCTATTCTCCATCAACAAAAAGAGTATTGTCGTAAAGATGGTATAAAAATATACCACCAATAGTACAATGTATGCTATTTCCCAAATAATCATCTATCTTCCTTTTTACTTTCTTTTACTACCATCTTATTTACATTTCCGAAAAAAAGAAATGTCATTATCTCCCATAATTTGGTAACTATATTTCTGTATATTGGGACTATCCACATCAAAAGAAGGCGCTTTCACTCCCTCTCCTATCAGCAAAGAATGATTACATTCAATACGAACCTCATCCCATAATTCTTCATCAATAAAGGACTGAAGGAACATCTTACCACCTTCGACTATCAACGACTCAATTCCTTTTTCATACAAAACATTCAACATTGAATTTAGATTCACCCGTCCATCGCCCTTAAACTCGCACTCCAAATATTCAACATTAGGAAAGGAAGATGCAGGCTTCTGTTTTGTAATGACATACGTCATACAGGTTCGATCGTATAATTTCGCATTTTGAGGCACTTTCAGTTCTCTATCCAAAAGAAGACGTATCGGTTGTTTTCCTTGCACATAACGAACGGTCAATGATGGGTCATCCATCAATGCTGTATTGGTTCCAACAAGTATAGCTGACTCCCCAGCACGAAATTTATGCATTTCAATCAACGTCTCATCCGATGATATTCGAAGAGGTGATTCCGAGGAGCTCCGTCTCAACCGATCTACATATCCATCATGAGTCATCGCCCATTTCAAGAACACATAAGGTCTTTTTTGTTCATGATATGTAAAGAAACGTCTGTTCAACCATCTACCCTGCTCATTCAACACACCATATTGAACATTTACTCCTGCTGCGCGTAATTTCTCGATACCCTTTCCATCTACTGCAGGGAATGGATCTCGATTACATATCACCACATTAGGAATTCCTTTCTCAATTATCAAATCTGCACACGGAGGTGTTTTGCCATAATGACAGCACGGTTCTAAGCTAACATACATCGTCGATTTACGAAGAAGTGATTCATCTGAAACTGAAGATATTGCATGCACTTCAGCATGAGGTCCTCCATATTTTTGATGATATCCTTCTCCTATCACCTCATCACCACACACAATCACAGCACCGACCATTGGATTAGGCGAAACCTCTCCAAACCCTTTTTCTGCCAATTGAAGGCACTTGCGCATATACTCCTCGTCTGTCATATATTATTAAAATAAAAATCAAAGATACAACAAAAGCCTAAAAACTCCAAAAATATTGTTCTTCCTTTTGTGTGGGAGTGCATGTTTCACAATATAGGCGTATACAACATCCTTCACATCTTGGAGAATTGGATGTGCAACACTTTTTCCCATGTTCTATCATCTGACGATAAAGTGCTTTCATCCGATTCGCAGGGACAAACTGGCACAAGGTTTTCTCCGTTTCCAACACATCTGTCGACAACGAAATCCCAGTCCGATAAGATAATCGCTGAACATGCGTGTCCACAGGAAACGCATTTAGTCCAAAAGCCTCAACAGAGAGCATGTTGACTGATTTACTGCCAACGCCAGGAAGCGAAAGTAACGTCATTCGATCTGAAGGAACCTCACCGCCATATCGTTGATCGATTATCTGTGCAGTTTTCCGAAGGTTCTTCACCTTCACCTCCGAATAGGTTACATCTTTGATAATCTGCAACAAATCATCTTCGTCGGAAAGGCTTAATGCATGAGCGTTAGGGTATTTCTCAAACAATGTACGGACTACTCGATTCACACACTCATCTTGCGTCCGAGCTGAAAGAATCAAGGCAATCAATAGTTGAAACGGAGAATGAAAAATTAGCGGACAATGCGATGCTCCATACTCTTTTTCCAAGAGGTCCGCAATTTTCAAGCAACGTTCTCTTCTACTCTGTGGCATCGGATGAATGTTTAGTCAAATAAGATTCCATAATCTGCTTCATTTGCTCAACCGATATACCCTTGGACTGATAATAAGAGACAAATTCAACTGCTTCTCGTTGAGATTGAGACAAATTCTTTAGATCATCAGATAGTTTTATCTGTAAGAAAATCAGCAAATCAGGAGATGAGAAATCATAAAAAGAAGCCAACTGAGAAGTTTCCGTCACTTCAGAAGCCGAGACCAATGTACCAGACGAAGAGTATAACCATTTAGCATGGAATAAAGTATTCATTGCAGTAGTCTGCCGAATCACCTCTTCTGTTGCTGTACGTTTTCCCTTTTCATAATATTGATAATATCCCTCCAATGATTTTCTAAACATGAAGGCTGTTTGGTTTTTTATCTCCGAAACCAGCAGTTTAAAGAATGCGGCAGATCGTTCTTTGGTCGGGTCACTCAACATTTCATCCATTCCGACAAACATCTTATCCTTAATGATTTGTGCACCATTATCCACCTGACGCAAAGAAGATGGATGAAGATTCAGAGACTCCAACACCCACGGAGAAGGTTGACGTTGAACCTCCAACACGTTCAATCCGAAATGCAAACCTGCGGCCGACAGGAACGTATATACGGCATCTCTTTTTTCTGGCAGTATTTCATTCTCAACAAACTCATTCTCGAAAAAGTATACATTCCGATTATCCCTCAAAAAAGATGAGAGCAATGAATTTTTCAGATAACAATTTTTTATTGGTTGAAATGATCGACTTCCATCCGCACACTTAACCAACAAGAAAGGAACATCCGCAACAGTTTGTAGGAAAGCCTTTCGTTCATCCGACAAAAATGGCAAAGAGTGATAATAATCAGATATAAGAGATAAATGGCGAGCCACTTGTTGTAGATTATCCACCGACATCATACGATTCGTATAAAGAGGCAGAATATTTTCAAGTATCTCCGCCAATGCACCTGGCTCCTTCAATCCCACGAACTCAAAGAAGTTTTTACATTTTGGATATTCCAACAATGAGGGATGAATCGCATCAAAGTGATGTTCAGATCCTGAGGTCAAATAGATTGAAGGCTGAGGGTCATTCGCTTGACTATATGCAGCATGAAACAAGCCATCTTCACAATAGAATATCGGAAGACACTTCAACAACGCATCATTAGTCTTCCACAACGTTTTCTTATTGGAAAGAAATGAATAAAAATCTTTCAACCACTGAATAGTTTTCCCTTGCAAGAGGGATGGAGAGAGTGATTTCAATACGGACAAAGTATCCACATGGCAATGAATGGCGTGCGTCATATCCAAAAACCTGACCATATCTGATTGAGAGACACAATCATTTCCTGACATGTTTAAAAAGCACCACTTATGTCCATCTGTATTAGAAATCATGCTTTGTATTTCAGTATTCGAAAACAAGTTAGCCAGTTCCTTGTCATCCGCATACAAGGTTTGAGTTCCATTCACGTATGTATGATCGGAGGCGAGGAATATTTTCGTTTCTGCCATATAATCCTTATACGCGGATATATGTCTATCTAAATGTAGATTATTTCGTTTCCCCAACAATGCATTAATAGGGAACAAGCAGAAAGACGAATCATCAACCACGAGATCTCCTTTTCTTGTTTTTTGCTGAGTCAGAGCGCTAATAGATTTCAGAAACAAATGACCTGTTTCATACAACAATCGATCATTCCACTCCTGTTGTGTTTTGATGCTCTCCCTGTTTTCTGTCAGTATAAACGGAGCATGTACGATATAATTCAGTCCGAGATATTCCCGAGTTGGGAAGTAACAATAAAGTGGTTCATCGTGCAGAGAGAGATCCAAACCACCCTCTTCATCTGCGAACAGTGCACAAGAATCCATCAAGTCCTCATCACCGATTGGTTGTGAAAAAGTATAAAACCAAGCAGATCCTTGAGGAGCAGACAATTGAACGAATCGACAATTCACACCATCACAAGACCATTCATCCAACAGATTTTTTTGAAAAGCAAAAAGCAATTTTTCCTCTTCATAAACCATAATTTTTTTCAAATGGTCGAGAAACAACAATGGATAATGAAGAGTTTGGAATCGTTCTTTTATGATGGGAATGTTATGGTTATAATCTAAGATAGGGAAAAGGAATGCCGTCTCATTCTTTTTTCGATGAGAAGAGACTCTTGTCGACTCAACTGGGACGATATAGTCAACCAAGTCGAACGAGTAATTATCATCTTCAACATGAGGTTTATCCGTATATTTGAAGACAGACTTAAAGCCCACTCCAAATTTTCCTATTTTGTTTTCTCCCTTTTTATTACTTGATCCAATCGATGTGATGGAATTGATATGACCCAAAGAGCATGAATCATCAACGCCTTCAAGGGTTGGGTCAGAAAGGGAGAATGCGATTTTCCCATTGTGGATATATTCTATTTTGTCAGAGTAGAGAAAGACACGCACTTCAGAAGCTTCCGCATCGTCAGAATTTTGCAGAAGTTCGTACACGAAATGAGCATTGTCTGAATATTTATCGATAACAGACTTCCATAAGCCCACTGCTGCAGGGTCTTTTAATTGCTCTGCAAGTACGCGTCTTTTTTTCTGTAATTGGTCGAACCAAGAATGATTAACACCCACTCTATTAACGAATTTCGTGAATAAGATTAGATTCAAATAGCCGCTATATCACGAGCATTGCAACGCCATGCTGGTGCGGATTCTATTGCAGGGATCACCTGTTGAGCATCAGTGACGACACTCCACATCGACAAATGTTCCTTTCTCATGAAATTTTCTTCCACGACATGGTCCATCATACGAAGCAAGTGGTCATAATAATGATTAACGTTTAAAATGATAATAGGTTTATTGAAGAGTCCTAATTGTTTCCACGTAATGATTTCCAAAAGTTCCTCCATAGTGCCACAACCGCCCGGAAGAGCAATAGCAGCATCAATATCCTCTGCCATTGTTTTCTTTCTAGTATGCATGGTGTCGGTGACGATTTGACGTGTAACGGAGTCATTTCCCCACCCTTCATCCACCATAAATTGTGGAATCACGCCAACGATGACACCCTTCTTACTCAACACACCTTCAGCCAGCGCGCCCATCAGTCCAACACTTCCAGAGCCAAACTTCGTTTCGATACCAGCCTCAGCCAACAACTCGCCCAAGTGATAGGCTTGTTTTTTATATTCTTCAGCCACCTTTGAACTGGAAGCACAATAAACACAAACTTTCTTAATCATATATCATAAGGGAATAAAGAACCCAATCATATTATCATTCTTACAAATTTAGCACATTCGACTCAAACAAGCATAAATAATTCACAAAATATTTCCAACCATTAAAAATTTCTTTAATTTTGTCATCGTAAAAATTCTACTGAATATTCAAAGAACATTTACGATTGTTCCATCTAAAAAGAAAAAATTATGAAAGAAGAAAACTTATCCGTAAAGAAGAGAAGAGATCCGCCACAGGTTCACCCCACAAAAGAGAGAAGCAGACAACAAAAGTTTGTGAAACCCAAATAGGATTTGTATTTTTGTAAATGCATGAGGAACAGTGTCGACACATCTCAGATGATGTAATAAGCAAGCGACGAGAGAAGCAACTGTAATGACTCACGACGTTTATGGAGAAAGAGAAGAAACTAAAGCAACAAACGATATTTTCCCTATTATGGAATGCCTTTGACAAAATTGGTTTTCAGGTCATTGCATTTATCATAGGACTAGTCACACTAAGATTGTTAAGCCCAAGAGACTTTGGCTTAATCGGAGCATTAGCCATATTCACAGCCTTATCCAACATATTAGTGGAAAGCGGATTCACATCTGCCATGGTCAGGAGGGAAAACAATACAGACAATGAATACACTGCCATATTATGTTTCAATGTGTTTTTAAGTCTGTTCTTTTATGTCAACCTCTATTTTTCCGCAGAGTTAATTGCCGAATACTTTAAAATGCCAGAATTGGTCGATTTATCACGATTCATTTTTCTGAGCATACTCTTTAACTCCTTCAGTATTGTTCAATCCATTATTCTGACAAAAGAATTATCATTCAAGAAGTTGTCAACTTCCAATATATGTGCAGCAATTGTATCTGGCGTTGTTACAATCATCTTGATATTAAATGGTTACACATACTGGGCGTTAGCGTGGCAGATTCTGTTACAAGCGGCAATCAAATGCATCATGCTATGGATTTTCAGCAAATGGAGGCCTAAAGCATCGGCGGATTTCTCCATCATCAAAAAGATTGCAGTTTTTAGTTTTTCACTGATTCTCTCCTCCTTGCTAAACACCTTTGTAAGGTACATATACAATCCGATTATAGGAAAGAAATTTGGAGAAGAGCAGTTGGGTTATTATTCAGAAGCATATAAATTCTATTTTTTACCCAGCAACATCATCAGCAGTACAATCTGCGGAGTTGCTTATCCTGTGTTGTCCAAACTGAATAACGACGAGAATCGGCAAACCAACTATCTGAGGAAAATGGTTCGAATGGCGGCTTTTGGCATCTTCCCTATCATGTTAGGTGCCATGGCTTGTTTTGACAATCTAACGATAGCCATACTGACAGAAAAATGGAAGAACATCATTCCTTATTTTCAAATCTTAGCCATTGCAGGTATTACCGTACCTTTCCATGCACTCTACTTGGGATTTTTAACGTTAAAAGGATATCCTGTAAGAAACTTCGCGTTGGAGCTTATACGTAATATTCTGATTGTCACTCCGTTGTTCTTCTTCCATGACAATATTATATGGATGTTGTGGAGTTTCACAATTGCAAACATATTATCCTATTGCGTGGATTTGTTCTTCATCCGTAAAGTTATCAACTATAAGATTATCGAGCAGATAAAAGACATACTGCCCTATGGCGTGATAGCTTTGGTTATGGCAATCATTGTCTATTCAATTAATTACCTACCCATCAACAGCATTTGGATAAAAATAATATTGCAAATAAGCATTGGATGTGTATTCTACCTTACCACTTGTCACATAGCAGGTTCAGTCATCGTGAAAGAGATTGTCAAGAACATTAAAGCTGTCCTGCTTCCACCAAAATGATGACTCGCTCCACTATGCGATCATTCTCATCATTGGGATCGTAGGAGACCTTCAAATCGGCACCCAACATTTTAGCAAAGCCTTGCCAAAATGCAGCTCGGAAACCTCCACGAAACTGTTTCACCAATGCATAGGAAGTCTTTTCACATTGACGATCAACCAAACGAATCATCATCTTTCCCTGTGACAAAGTCATCTTTCTGAAGATAGGCTTATAGATAGCAACAAGCTCATCCTCCTTCTTCTTCATATACTCTGTTCTCTCTTTTTCTGTTTTCAGTGTTGCCATAACACTATCACATTCATTCACCAATCCACCTATAATCTTTGCGTATGGCAATGTTTTCTTCACATCACGAACTGTTCTCCAATAGAACTTCTCTTGCTTTTCATTCTTGAAAACAAGTTTTGGAAACACATAGACCGGTTGCAACCAAATATTTGGTATGGTATCACCTGACTCATCTATGTAGGCAGGTACCCGTTTCCCCACTTCAACATCATCGGTCGAAAAGGCCGGTTGAACAAGGAATAACGGTATTATATATTTTATAAACTTCATTAGTTTCATGTCACAAAACATTTATTTAATAAATGATACCCACAAATATAACACAATAAACTTGTCAATAACTTCAATTTAATAAATTTTAATATGCATTTTTTGAAAAAAAACACCTCAAAGAAGAGTATTACGGTATTATATCGTCCTGTTTTCCTACTACTTTTCCTTCTTTACACAAACCTCTCTTATGGGCAAAGAAGTGCGGAAAGTATTGCCAAAGGAGAGACTCTTCCATCTGCTGGACACACCCTGTTTTCTCCATCTGCTCTGGGAAAAGAAAACATAGAATTAACATTTCACCATGAGAATCTTTATTGTACAAAAAAATTAAACAATGTTTATTTGGATTGTCTCTTTCCGTTTCACCCTCTACCACTAAGTCTACAATTCAACTATTGGGGTTATCATCATTACAGGAGATACACATTGTCTTCTGCCACCGCCAAACAACTAACCAACTGCTTGATAATGGGATGTTCATTGAATTATTCAATATACAACTATACCGGCTCTACCTCCCCCATTTTTTCCATAGGCACTCATATTGATTGTCTATGGAATCTGAACGAGCAACACAGAATTTATGGCAAAATCTTCCATCTTTTTTTAACCCATCAGCTAATCAATCAAGAGAAGGACTGGATTTCTATCGGTTATATATTAAGCCTCAACAACATAGAATGGACTACCGGACTAAACCTGTGGGACTACAACCGACTTAAATACCACATAGGATTTGAATACGAATTCACCTCTTTTATGATTCGTTTGGGAGCAAAAGGTCTCCCCCTAATTCCCTCGTGCGGATTAGGGTACATAAAGGAACAATGGAAAGGATGTTTCTCTGTTTCCTGGCTACCTGCCTTAGGACAATCTTTTTCAATAGACATCTGTTATCATTTAACCATTAGAAAATCATGAAAAAATACGCGCTGTTCTCTTTATTCGTCTTATTCTATCTTGTTGGACATTCTCAAGAAGAAGAGTTTCAATCGCAACTTGCAGATTATATGGAAGATCTGATGGAAGAGGAGTCTTCCAAAATTGATTTCGAAGAGATGCTGAGCGACATGGAATCAAAGCTCACCAACAAAATCAACCTCAACACAGCCGACAAGGAACAACTGTCCGAATTACCCTATCTTACAGAATTCGACGTTCAGAACATTATCCGACACAGAGAACGTTATGGAAATTTTCAAACTTTATATGAACTGAAAAATATACCCGACTTCGATTTGCAAAAGATTTATCGTATTCTACCACTAATCACCATAGAACAAGAGTCTCGAAAAAGAAGTTGGAAAGAAGAACTGAAAAGTGGGAAGCACTTCATCTATAATCAGTATCAGCAAGTTATAGAAAAGAAGAAAGGTTACTTGTCCGACAGCCTAGGCAAGACGAAATATGTCGGCATCCCTTGTCGATATTATTTGAAATATCAATTTCGAACAATTGAAAAAATATCCTTTGGTTGGCTGGGAGAAAGGGATGCAGGAGAACTGTTTAGAGCAAGACGCAACGAAGTATTTGACTTCAAATCCGCACATCTACAACTTGAAAATGCATGGAGATTCAAACGCATAAACATAGGCGATTACAAAGCGAACTTCGGACAAGGATTGGTAATAGGAACTAGTTGTCTGTTCGGAAAATCGAGCAATACACTCAATACGTTTCAACAACAAGAAGGGTTAAAAAGATATACCTCAAGCAACGAAAGTAGTTTTTTCAGAGGAGCTGGTGCAACATTCGTCGTGCGCAATTGTGAAACAACATTTTTCATATCACATAAAAAGATAGATGCGAATCTAAATGGTTCACGCATAACTTCAATGAAGACAGACGGTTTGCACCGCACAGAAAGCGAGCTCAGCAAAAGACGGAATGCAACAGAGAATATCATCGGATGGAATCTGACTTACTCAAAAAAGAGTTTACAATTAGGTTGCACTTTCTTAGCCTATCATTATTCTGACAGTCTGGCTCCCACCGACAAAATATACACCCACTTCAAACTAAAAGAGACCGACAGACATTTTAACATAGGAATAAATTACAAATACTATTTTCGGAGGATGTCCTTTTTCGGAGAAGATGCGATTGATGCCAATGGAGGAGTGGCGACGCTCAACGGCATAAGCATCATGCCAACATCGCGAATTGGTATTTTAGCCATACAACGATGGTATCAACCCAAATACCAAGCCAATTACTCCAACGCTTTCGGGGAAAACTCCAAAACAGAAAATGAGAAAGGATGGTACTTAGGTGCAAAACTTTTGCCCGTCAAAAAAATCGAATTATCTATCTACTCAGACGTGTTTATTTTCCCTTGGGCGAAATACAACATCAACTACACCTCTAAAGGAGAAGAATTCATGGTCCACCTACAATACAACACGAACAAAAGGATGAACATGCAATTGAAGTATAAATACAAAGATTACATCGACCAAGGTTATAACAAGCAAAGCATCAGGTATATTAACCATCTTAAAATCAAGAGAACAGAAACACAAAGTCTTATTGAAGTCAACCGAGCAAACGCAACATCCAAAGAGAGCTACGGATGGGTCGTCTCAGAAGACATCCGTTTTCAAAGACGGAAAGCCACAATGAATCTACATTATGCCTATTTTTCCGCAAAAGAATATAACAATCGTTTTTATCTATACGAACGAGATATTTTGAATGCCTTCTCCATGCCACAACTATATGGGGAGGGCCATAGGATTGATTTCAATTTCAAATGGGATTTCAACACACTTGTTCAACTATACATTAATTATGGCATGTATGTGTACACGGATGGTCGCACCGAGATTGGCAGTTCCAACGAACAGATAAAAGGGAACAAATCAAGTATGATAAAGGGATTGATTCGATGGCGAATTCCATAGTTTCCAGGGTCAATGAATCAAACGATAGAACCCTTCTTCTGTCAGTTCTATCTCTCGTTCGTCCTGCATGTAACGTAACACATAAACAGCATGAGACTCTTCACAAGCCATAGATGAGATAATAGAGCGATATTCTACCGGACCAGATTGCAAAAGAGAGTGTACAAGTTCTCGCAACCGTTCATATTCATGATTAGTGACGCCCTCATCCTTTTTCGCCAAGCAATAGTCACACATACCACAGTTTGTTGACTTCATCTCTCCAAAATACTGAAGCAACATTCTACTGCGGCAATGTTCCTCATCCATCACATAAGCAATCACTTTCTGTATGCGTTCTTGGAACCTTTCAAGGCGTGTTTCATAGAGATCCCGACCAATCTTCACATATTTATCATCCACCCGACGTCTTGTATAGATGATGTATGGTGACTTCTTACCAGGAATGTAACTGATGATTCCTAATTTTGAGAGCGATGACAATTTATGATACAACTCGTCTCTCGTTAATCCCAAACGATTAGACATCATCACCTCGTCTATCAACGCATATTCTGCAAAGAGGCCAGTATAGCTTCTCAACAACAGATTAATTATTTCATCCAACTTAGGGTCATAATCCAACGATTGATGATAGAGATCCTCTTTTGTCATCACGAACATCACCTTCGACTGCTGGTTTATCTCATCCGTCAATTCGATATAACCAGCCTGTTGCAAAATCTTCAATGCACTGAATGTCTGCAACATTGGTAGTTTAAAGACTGTGCAAAAGTCCATCAGACTAAAGCTATGCATAAAGCCATCGCCCTCTTCCACGCCAATTTCAAAGTAACATGAAAGTTCCCGATATACCTGAACGATAAATTCACGATCAGGGAAATTATCCGACACTCTTTTTTTCAGTTTTGAGATATCCGAATTGTTGTATAGAAGGATGGCATACGCCGTTTTCTCATCACGACCTGCGCGACCCGCCTCTTGGAAATAGGCTTCCAGCGTATCTGGCAAATCGAGATGAATGACCGTACGCACATCAGGTTTGTCGATTCCCATACCGAAGGCATTGGTAGCCACAATAACTCTACATTCGCCTGATTTCCATGCCTCCTGTTTTTTATCTTTTGATTCTTGAGAAAGTCCCGCATGAAAATGATCTGCAGAGAACCCCTCATTACGCAACAGGTCAGCCACCTCCTTTGTCTTTTTACGATTACGAACGTAAACGATAGAGGTGCCCGGTACAGAATTCAAAATGTGCAACATCTGCCCCACCTTATCATCGGTTTTACGAACGACGTATGCGATGTTTTTACGAGCAAAACTTTTCTTATAAACAAGATGTTGTCTAAACTTCAACTGATTTTGAATATCCTCCACCACCTCAGGTGTAGCAGTGGCAGTTAAAGCCAAAACAGGAACATCAGGAGGAAGCACAGAACGAATCTCCGCAATTTTCAGATAAGAAGGACGAAAGTCATAGCCCCACTGCGAAATGCAATGAGACTCATCCACGACGAGCATGCTGACATTCATACGGCGCACTTTTTCCAAAAAAAGTTCCGTAGCCAATCGTTCTGGTGAAATATATAAGAATTTATAATCACCTAAAATGCAATTGTCGTAGGCCTGCAGTATCTCATTATGCGACATACCCGAATAGACTGTTAGTGCACGTATTCCCTTAGCACGAAGGTTATCCACCTGATCTTTCATCAAAGCGATCAGTGGGGTTACAACTAAACAGGTGCCCTCCTTACATAAGGCAGGCACCTGAAACGTAATGCTTTTACCTCCGCCCGTAGGCATCAGTCCGAGCACATCCAACCCTCGATATGCAGCATCGATAATATCTTCCTGTAAAGGTCTAAAGGAGGAATACCCCCAGTATTTCTGTAATACAGAATGATATTTTTCGCTATCACTCATTGTGGTCACTTGCTCTTCTGAATATCTTTAATCACCAATTGGATAGATGAATTACCATTAAAATTGTTTTCTTCAATCGTATAACAAATATCCACCGGATTTAAGGCTTTGATATAATCGTTAAACTCTGATTGTCCAAAAGCGATACCATTCATGATACATTCTGACTTAGAATCTATCAATTCAAGTTTCAAATGTTCCTGATCCTTACCAACCACACGACTAGTACCATAATCAAACGTACGACGAGTGGCGAATACGGGTTTCGCATTTTCCGGTCCAAATGGATTGAACTCTTTAAGCAAACGGAAGAACTTAGGAGTAATCTCCTTAAAATCGATAAAGGCATCAATATCGATTTGTGGCATACATTGTTCTTCGGTTATATTTTCAGAGACATATTTTTCGAATCTGCGTTGAAACTCTTTTAAGTTTTCCTCTTTCAAAGTCAATCCCACGGCATACGTATGACCGCCAAAGTTCTCTAACAAATCACGGCACGATTCTATCGCCTTATAGACATCGAATCCTTGAACCGATCGACCTGAACCAGTTGCGAATCCATTGGAACGCGTCAGAACGATAGTCGGTTTATAATATTTCTCGGTCAAACGAGAAGCAACAATACCTATAACACCCTTATGCCAAGTTGGATTATATATCACGATAGAAGCGTTATTACCGACTCCTTCAATGGATTCCAGTTCACGATTTGCTTCATCAGTCGTGCTTTTATCCAAATCTTTTCGCTCCTTGTTACATTGATCAATGCAATTACTTTTCTCGTTGGCTTTTGCCAAATCTTTTGAGATTAGCAGTTCCACTGCTTCACTGGCAGACTGCAAACGACCCGATGCATTCAGGCGAGGACCTATTTTGAATACGATATCGCTCATAGTGATCTCCTTACCCGTCAGTCCGCACACGTCAATGATGCTCTTCATACCCAAACTTGGGTTGGAATTCAACTGTTTGAGTCCATAATATGCCAAAATTCTATTTTCACCATTGACAGGAACAATATCGGAAGCAATACTCACCGCCAACAAATCCAAAAGAGGCATTAGCGTCTTGAATTCAATGCCATTGCTTATAGCAAAAGCTTGCATGAACTTAAATCCAACACCACAACCCGATAAATTAGAATCTGGATAGGTAGAATCAAACCGTTTAGGGTCCAAAACGGCCACCGCATCAGGAAGCACATCCTCTGGAGTGTGATGATCACAAATAATGAAATCTACACCTTTCTCCTTTGCATACGCCACCCTCTCAACAGCCTTAATACCACAGTCCAAAGCAATAATCAGATTGAAATTATTCTCTGCTGCATAATCAATGCCCTTGATGGAAATGCCGTATCCTTCCGTATACCGGTCTGGAATGTAAAAATCGACATTCGCATAATTATTTGTTAAAAACTTGTATACCAGCGCAACTGCTGTTATACCATCCACGTCATAGTCCCCATACACCAATATTTTCTGCTTCTTATCTCGAAGCGCTTGGTTCAGACGGTCTACTGCCTTCATCATATCATTCATCAAGAAAGGATCATGAAGGTCAGACAGTTGGGGACGAAAGAAACTCTTCGCTTGTTCAAAATTAGTTATTCCCCGTTGGACTAACAACTGACACAAAACAGGACTTATGCCTAAATCCTCAGACATTTTCCTCTTTTGTTCTTCTTGTTCGGCCGACAAAGGAATATAATTCCATCTGTTAACCATTATATATTTATTTTTTATTTTTTTCTTTCCGAAAAAGTGCCCGTACAGCCACCGACACTTGCAATTTGTAAAGATAAAAAAAATATCAATGAACTTCTAAAAAAATTTGCAACTAATTAATATTTTTTTCTAATCGACACATTCTCAACAAAGTAAAAAGCGCTCACAGCACAACACAACGCATTCACTCTCAATACATTAAAAACAGCATCGCACAATCAACAATCATTCGATAATCTTTCCATAAAAAAAATTGTAACGGAAAGGGGAACAATGGAAAATAAGACAAAAAAAAATCGAAATGATACTTTGGCAGAACATTTTTTGTTGTAAATTCGCATTTCATTTTTTGACAGATGAAAAATTAAGATGAAAGAACTATTTATAAAACTCGAAGATACATTCATAAAATTCCTTCGTTGGCGAGAAAATCACATAAGCGAGAAGCATTTCGTCATCTTCTTAAGCTTAATCGTTGGATTTTTCTGTGCGCTAGCTGCTCATATACTGAAATACCTCATCAATGTTCTTCACCTATTGGTAAAGAGTCATTTTGAAGAGGGAAATCTGAACTATTTATATTTGGCAACCCCTATCATAGGAGTGCTTTTAGCCAGTTTATATGTCAAATATTTCGTAAAAGATGACATCAGTCATGGAGTAACGAAGATTATGTTTGCCATATCACAACGAAAAGCGAGAATCAAACGCCATAACATGTGGTCGTCTATCATTGCCAGTTCGCTTACCATCGGTTTCGGTGGATCCGTCGGAGCCGAGGCACCAATTGTACTGACAGGTTCGGCCATTGGATCTAACCTTGGACATTTGTTTAGGATGGAGCAAAAGAACCTGATGCTATTAGTCGGATGTGGCGCAGCAGGTGCAGTAGCAGGAATCTTCAAAGCCCCCATCGCAGGTGTTGTCTTCACACTGGAAGTGCTGATGCTCGATTTGACCATGGCATCCATTGTGCCCTTACTGATTTCAGCCTCAACAGCATGTGTTTTCACCTACTTTTTCAGCAACTCTGACTATCTTTTCAGTTTCACGCTGAACGAGCCACTAAAGATGGAAACCATTCCATATTACGTGGTCTTAGGTATTTTATGCGGATTTGTTTCTCTCTACTTTACACGAGGAATGAACAAGCTTGAAAGCTTTTTCGGAAGCATTAAGAGTCCGACGAACAAACTCATCGTTGGCGGACTCATCCTTAGCGTATTGATTTTCTTTATTCCACCACTATACGGAGAAGGCTATGACACCATCATCTATTTGCTCGACGGAAATGTGGAGGCCATCACACAAAACAGTGTGTTTTACAATTTCCGTGGCAATTTTGCTATGATGTCGTTATTCATGTTTCTCATCCTATTCTTTAAGATTTTCGCATCTGCAGCAACCAATGGTAGTGGAGGAACGGGAGGAATCTTCGCACCCAGTCTGTTCATGGGATGTATCACAGGCTATTTCATGGCATTTTTCTTAAACTACTTTCACATTGTAGACCTAACAGAAAAAGACTTTGCCCTTGCGGGTATGGCGGGTTTGATGGCAGGTGTCATGCATGCGCCACTAACAGGTACGTTCCTTATCGCGGAATTGACAGGTGGATATGGCATGTTTCTAAGTTTGATGATCACCTCCACCATCTCCTACATCACCATTTTAGCCTTCGAGCCTCATAGTTTGTATGCTATGCGTTTGGCTAAAAAAGGAGAACTGCTCACCCACAATACAGATAAAAACATTCTCACCCTACTAAAAACGGAGAACGTCATTGAAACCGATCTTCAGACGTTACGTCCTAACATGTATCTGGGTGACGTCATAAAACTGATTGCGCAATCCAATAGAAACATATTCCCAGTTTTGGACTCTCGCAAAAGGATGGTAGGTCTTATCAGTCTTGACGAGATTCGAAACATTATGTTCCGTCCCGAATTATACAAACGATTCCGAGTGTCCGAGCTAATGATTTCTCCCCCAGCCTTTGTGTCGCTGAATGATTCAATGGAAAAAGTCATGTATCAGTTTGAAAAAACAAAGGCATGGAACCTTCCCGTCTTTGACGAAAACAACAAATATGTAGGATACGTTTCCAAATCCAAAATATTTAATTCCTATCGTGAATTACTTGTGAAATTCTCTGACGAATAAAGATAGAGACGCAATGCATTGCGTCTCTACCCACGATTCACACCATTTATTTAAACCAATGATTTTATAGAATTCACCATAACGCAATTAATGGAAAATTCCTCAACAAATCTTTATAAAAAAATTCACGATAAGAGGAAAAAAATCACTAACTTTGGGACGACGGAAATTTTGGGGGAAATTGAGACTCAGAATGCAACTATAGGAATATGTCAAAGCGAATGATAGCACCCAGAAAGGAGGATCAAAAAGCACTTTTGAGATATCCGAAGGAAGTGAAATTCATGAATGATATTGCCGAGTCGCACGGAACTCTCATCAATCGAATATTTCACCCCCAAAAGAGCGTCATCAGAATGTATAATGCCTACAAGATTGAAATTTAGGAGGACAAAATATGAAAGTACTGAAATTTGGAAGTTCAGCATTAGCTTCCGCCAAACAATTTGAAGAAGTTGCCGAACTAATCAGCAAGGTAAACGGTAAAAGAATCGTGGTTCTATCTGCTATGGATGGGACAACAGAAGAGTTGGTTGAGATTGCCGATTATTTATACAAAAAGAATCCTGACGGAGCAAAGGAACTTATTAGTGCATTAGAGCAAAAATACATAAAGCTAGCAGATGAGTTATTTGGGAAAAATGCAAAAGAGCAGGACATAAAGAAAAACATCACTGCCAAGTTTGATGCCATCCGCGACTATTCAAAAGACATCTTCACATTGTTCGAAGAGAAGAGAATCATCGCACAAGGCGGTCAACTCTGCTCTTATCTTATGCAAGAGTATCTTTCATCCAAGAAAGTGGACTCCGTCGTTCTACCCGCACTATCATTCATGAAGATTGATAAAAACGAAGAGCCAGACGTCAACTTCATCAAAGAGGAACTAAACGCACTGCTTGCAGAGAACGAGAGTAAAAACTTGTTCCTTACGGAAGGTGCCATCTGTCAAAACGCCTATAACGAAGTAGATCATCTAGGATTAGGAGGAAACGACTATACTGCAGCACTGATCGGATCATCCGTACAAGCTGAAGAGATTGAGTTCTGGAGTGATTCCATCGGTATCTACAACAACAATCCTAACATTGTACCAAGTGCAAAACCTGTCGAAAGACTTAGTTTCGATGAGGCTGCCGAGTTATCTTACTTCCTAACACGCATTATACATCCAACCTGCATATTGCCAGCTAAGTTGGCTAATGTACCCGTACGTCTTCGCAACATCAACCAAAAAGACAAACAGGGAACACTCATATCAACGCAATTCAACACTGGCAAGATAGAGGCCATAGCATCCAAAGATGGCATCACCGCTATCTTAATCAAATCTAGCAGGATGTTGTTTGCTCATGGTTTCTTACGTCGCATCTTCGAAATATTTGAAAGTTACAAGACTCCAATCGATATGATTACCACATCCGAGATTGGTGTCTCCATCACCATTGACAACAATAAGCACTTGGATGAAATCGTGGATGATTTGAAGAAATTCGGAACCGTTTCCATTCACAAAGAGATGACCATCGTCAGTGTGATTGGCGACCTACCAGAAAACAACATCGGATTCCAAGCCAACATACTCTCCGCGCTTAAGGAACTGCCAATCCGCATGATTTCATACGGTGGAAGCGCTCACAACATTTCATTCCTCATCCGCACGAGAGATAAAGCAGAAGCATTAAAAGCATTAGACAAACAACTTTTTTAACTAATTACATTATGATAAAAGGAAATTTCCCCATTGAGAAATTCAAGAATATTGAAACTCCATTTTACTACTACGACGTTGAATTGTTGAACAAAACACTAGAATTAGTAAAAAAATGTTCAACGGAACACAATGCAATAGTTCATTATGCCATCAAGGCAAATGCCAACAAAAAAGTTTTGAGTCTAATTGCTAAAACCGGAATGGGTGCCGACTGCGTGAGTGGCAATGAGGTACAAGCAGCCATTAATGCAGGTTTCCCTGCCGACAAGATTGTTTTTGCCGGAGTAGGTAAAACAGACAAAGAGATTAACTTAGCACTGGACAATGACATTTTCTGTTTCAATGCAGAATCATTTCCTGAATTGGAAGTAATCAACGAATTGGCAAAAGCAAAGGGCAAAACGGCCAACATCGAACTACGTGTGAATCCTAACATTGATGCGCACACTCATAAGAAGATTACCACAGGACTAAATGAAAACAAATTTGGTTTCAACATGGAGGATCTTCAATCTGCATGTCAGTTTATTGACAAAGCATCCAACTTGAAGTTAATCGGTCTGCATTTCCATATTGGTTCTCAAATCACAGATTTGAACGCATACGAAAGTCTTTGTGTCAGAATCAACGAACTGCAAGAAGAGTTTGATTCATGGGGCATTAAGATTGAGAACATCAATGTCGGAGGTGGATTAGGAATTAACTATGAGCATCCTAATCACATTCCTATCGCCGACTTCGAATCCTACTTCCGCGTTTTCGCAAAACATCTAAAGTTGAGAGACGGACAGAAGTTGCATTGCGAGCCAGGACGTTCGTTGGTAGCTCAATGTGGAAGTTTGATCACCAAGGTGACATACGTAAAGAAGGGTGCAAACAAACAATTCGCCATTGTGGATGCAGGAATGACCGATCTAATTCGTCCTGCTCTCTATGATGCGTATCATAGAATTGAAAACATCAGTTCCGATTTAGAGGTGGAGAAATACGATGTCGTAGGTCCTATCTGCGAATCCTCTGATGTGTTCGACAAAGACGTGGAACTAAACAAAACCCAACGAGGCGACTACCTTGCCATTCGTTCTGCAGGAGCGTATGGAGAAATCATGGCATCGAACTACAATCTAAGAAAATTACCTCTTGGTTACCTTTCAACCGAGTTGTAAGTAAAACAAGAGCGTAAACCAAACGAAATCAATTGACAGAACCCACCTAAGTAATAAAAAAAAACAGAAATGGAAGATTATATCAATCATCTATTAAATGAGATTTCCCCTACCTATTGGATAGCCATAGGGGGATTTCTTCTACTACTCATCATACAGTTGTATTACTATTTCAAGTATTACAATCGAATCATTCGCTACGCGAAGAAAGCAAAGGATGGGCTTGTTCGATACTCCACCAAGACGCCACCCGTATCTGTCATCATCTGTGCACAGAACGAGGCTGAGAATTTAAAGAAATTCCTTCCTTCCATTCTTACGCAAGACTACCCCAAATACGAAGTGATTGTTGTCAACGACGGTTCAACCGACCAAAGTTGCGATTTATTGGAGGAGATGGACAAAAAGTATCCTCACTTGTATCATACATTCCTACCCATGGATGCAAAATATACAAGTCGAAAAAAAATGTGTTTGACAGTGGGTATCAAAGCAGCGAAATACGATCATTTATTACTATTGGACGCAGACTGTCAACCTGCAGGAAAGAACTGGGTAAGATCCATTATGAGCAACTACGAAGATGGCGCTGAAATTGTGTTGGGCTATAGCAAAGTGGAGGGAGATGACAGTTTCCTGAGCAAAATCATTCGCTACGACTCTATCACCTCTGCCATGAGGTACCTAGGATTTGCCATTCAAGGGAAACCATATCGAGGAACAGCCCAAAACCTCAGTTACAAGAAAGAGTTATTTTTCAAAAACAAAGGTTTCTCGTCTCACCTTAACCTTATATTAGGTGACGACAACCTCTTCTTGCAAGAAGTGGCAACACCACAAAACACGAGAGTGGAATTTACGCAGCAATCACAGACAATCACGCATAGAGAAGAAACAAAAAAATCTTTCATGTATCAAAAAGGACTTCTGCTAAAAACATTATGGAAATATAAGAAATCGATTCTCTCCAGCATTTTCATAGAGAACAGCAGTCGATTATTGTTTTATGGCGTTTTTGCAGCCCTTCTCGTATTCTTCTTAATTAAACAAGAATGGATACTAGCAGGAATCACCTTCTTGTTTTTCCTCATTCGTTTCCTTGTACAATTAAACATCATACGGAAAACTTCAGCTATACTTGGAGAGAAATCTTTCGCACTCTCCATTCCATTCTTCGACATATTGTTACCTTTGATTTCCCTTCACATCATCACATTCGGGAAATTTGGAACTAAAGAAGATGCCATTTGGCGATAATCGAAGATTTTAAACAAACAGATCATGAATACGATAGAAGATAAACTTAAGGCATTCCAACGATTATTAGATGTAATGGATGAACTTCGTTTGAAGTGTCCATGGGATAAGAAACAAACTTTCGAATCGCTTCGTGCCAACACCATAGAGGAGACGTACGAACTATGCGATGCTATCATGAAAAAAGACATGAAAGAGATACGAAAGGAATTGGGAGATGTCTTACTTCATATCGTTTTCTATTCAAAGATTGCCTCTGAAACCGAGGAGTTTGATATTGCCGACGTATGCAACTCTCTATGTGATAAGCTCATCTTCCGTCATCCTCATGTCTTTGGAGAAGGAGCAGCAAAAACGGCAGGCGAAGTGGAACAGACATGGGAGCAAATCAAACGGAAAGAGAAAGATGGTAACAAGACGGTTCTGTCAGGTGTACCCGAAGCTCTTCCTGCACTCATCAAGGCCTACCGCATACAAGACAAAGCTCGTAACGTAGGGTTTGATTGGCATGAAAAGGAACAGGTTTGGAACAAAGTAAAAGAGGAACTCAATGAACTGCAGGTGGAGGTGAACAACCAAGATGCAGAGAAAATGGAGGAAGAGTTTGGCGACCTAATGTTCAGTATGATCAATGCTGCCCGCCTTTACAAAATCAATCCTGAAAATGCTTTGGAGAAATGCAATCAGAAGTTCATTCGTCGTTTCAATTATGTCGAACAGAAATCAAAAGAGAACAACATTGATCTAAAAGACATGTCATTAGAAGAGATGGATCGTTATTGGAACGAAGCAAAAATGGAAGAACGGAAAAGCCAATAAGCAAACAGATAATAATTTTATCAGACATTTCCTCAATGGAGTTTTTCTTTTTCATACTCGGCATTGTCCTCTATGTATCATTGGGTATTATAGACGAATCGCTTACAAACAAGCGGGAAAAGTTGATGTCCGATTTTGAAGATTTCTACAAGTATAAAAAGATTTTAACTGAACGGACGCAAAAGAGTGAGAGAATTAATGTCGAAGAATCTGATGAAATTCAAGTAAGCGATGACAACGGGAAAATAATCTTAACAAGACCCATATACGCACAAGATGGCAAAGTACTGATTGGTGTTGCGCAATGCAACGAAGTAATTTATCGCATTAAAAATGGCACTGAAAAAATAGCCAAAGGTGCTTTTCAAAGCAATCAGGCAACACGACGAATTGAGATTCCTGCCTCAGTAACCAACATCGACAATTCCGCATTCGATGGTTGCAAATGCATTGAATGGTACGAAGTGGACCCACAAAATGAAGTCTATTACTCAATCAATGGAGTCTTATACGAAAAGTCCAAAAACGTTCTTTTTAAATACCCAATAGAGAAACAAGACAATTCGTTTTATATTCTATCCAACACAACCGAAATTGCAGATAAAGCATTCAAAGGATGTGCTCACCTCAGGGAGATTTTCATCTCTTCATCCGTCATTGCCATTCACCCCAATGCGTTTGAAAAAAATTGCAATCTGCGTGACATCAACGTTGATGATAAAAATTCATACTACACCTCTATCGATGGCGTTTTATACGACAAAGAAGTAAAGAAGCTTGTTCTTTTCGTCAACAAAGACAAATCGGCATTCACCGTGCCGTCGACAGTGACGCACATCGGATGCAACGCATTTTCGCATTGTCATCAGATAAAAAATATCTTCCTGCCAAAAGAGATTTCTATCATTGGTGACTTGGCTTTTTCTGACTGCTGTGCACTACAAAGCATCATATTGCCAGATGGTGTCGTTTCCATTGGCAACTGGGCTTTTGAAGATTGCGTATCACTATCAGAGATTAGCATTCCCGCTCAGCTATATTCACTTGGCAAATGGGCGTTTAAAAACTGCACATCACTTACGAACATCATTCTCCCTAATACATTAACGACCATCGAGAATGGCTGTTTCGAGCAGTGCACCGCACTAAAATCCATTGTCATACCATCTAGTATCACCACTATTGGAGAAAGTGCCTTTACTCATTGCTCAGCCTTGTCTCACGTCGAGCTATCCCCAAAAACTACTCTAATAAAAGATTGGGCATTCTCTCATTGTACCTCCTTATCGGAAATCGAATTACCACAAAGCATTCAATCAATAGGACTTTCCGCCTTCGAATGTTGTGAAAGTTTGTTGAGCATCGCCATACCTCCACGAATCAAAGAAATCCGCAATGCGACCTTCAAAGAGTGTAAAAAACTATTCTACATTGATTTCCCTCCAGCTGTCTATTCCATTGGACAATGGGCTTTCGGCGGTTGTTCTTCATTAACCGACATAACACTTCCCAACACCATCACTCAAATTGAGAGCTGGGCCTTCTGTCAATGTGGATCATTAGCCACTATCACCCTACCCAAACATCTGGAGCAACTCAAGAAATGGATACTATGGCAATGCCCACAATTGGAAACAATTGACCTACCCACCGACCTAAAAGAGATAGAAGATTGGGCATTTAACGAGTGTAGGAAACTATCCAGTCTATATATATTTCAAGAAGATCCAAGCACTCTAAAATTAGGCAAAGAGGCATTTGAGCGCACGCTCTATGACCGATGCACCCTACATGTTCCTGCCGACACAAAAGAGAATTATCTCAAGCATCCCGTTTTTTCAAAATTCAAACAAATCGTATAAGAGAGTTTTTCAAATCACCATTCAAGCAGTAACTAATATGGAGTGTGGTTCATGAGACTTTCTGGCACATAATAATCTTCCACATTGAAATTGATATTGGCTTTATCCGCCTGCGTTATTTGATGACATCTCTTAATGCGATAGGTTTTACCATCTTTGATAAAAAGTGCACCCGTTTGATGGAAACGAAAGGAGACATTCTTCTCCACACACTGACGTCGAATATCTAAGATCCATTCGTAATCGCAAGGTCGAGCATGTTCTCCCGACTCCCCTCCAACAGAGACCTCCTCTATCGTCTCATTCAAATAATTTGAAATGTCAATTCGTTCCAAAAGAGGAGCTATGGTCAATGTCTTGTGCTTAATCGGCAGAGATGAAAATATCGGCAGACGATAATCTGCCATTTTCTGATTTTCAATGGTACACCCCACCATGACATTATCATAGCCATCACCCCAATCCAAGGGAATGCACTCCATAAAACGATCTATTCGTTTCGTAAAAAAGTAGAAAAGACAATCACTCCGCTCTCGCATCATCTTCCAACAATCCAGACGCCATTCATCGGCATCCTTCAGAAGGAAATCTGAAGTAAAACAGGTCAAAACAAGGCTACCCGATGACACTTTATAGCTATGGTCCCTTTTCTTCTTCACAGGGAGATTGAAGGCCAAGGTTTTCCGACATTCATTGCTTGCCGTCATACTACCATACATCTCATCTTGGCGATATACGTAACAATACATACATCCCGCACTAATCTTCGTGCATCCATGCCATGGATTCCAATATGAAAATGTATAAAGTGACATAGACAATCAAACTTGTCATTTCTTCTTTTTAGGAAAAGGAAGTTCTTTCCACAAAATTTTCACAACATTCAATGCTTCCTTTTTATGATCAATATCCAATATATAATGTTCTTTTGCTCCAGGATACGGACATCCACATTCCGCATCCGCCATGATCGATTCCAATACTGGAATTTTTTTCACGTAACAGAGATTGTCACAAGCCGTAATAACTGGTTTTTCATCCAAATAAATAATATAGTCACCCATCATCTTTCGGGAACGTACATTTCCCACTTCTGACAATTGCTGACAAACATATTCAATATATTCAACACTACATGCCATACGAATCATTTTTTATTTACAAAAATAAAGCTTTATCTACGATTAACACAGACTACCGCAAAAATTTTATCTTTGCACTATATGGCAGAAAAGTGGGACATACAAAAGCAAAAAATAATCGCAGGCATACTCATACTAAGTCTGGGTGGATTCATATACATTCTCTACAGAGAGCACACTCTACTTTATAAATTATGCAACACACTCCTGTGCGATTGCCTCTCGCTCATACGACAAAACACACATCGTCCTACCGATTTTATCATCTATAACCTGCCAGGAGGGTTATGGAGCACCGCCTATATTTTTATTATTGATGGATTATTTCCACACGTCAATTTCCGCACAATCGCGCTCCGCTCATGCGTCATACCAATGGCGGGAGTCGCATCTGAACTCTTGCAGGCAGTTCATGTTTTACCAGGTCATTACGACAGCATGGACCTTATCTTATACCTACTTCCATATCTTTTATTCTTGGGCATAAGAAAGATTTGTCAAACAAGATAAATTACATAAATTTGCATTACAATAAATGGTTTTTCTATGGAATTCAATCTGAACAAAAAAAAATATATCATTTGGCTTGTGGTCATCGTTTTATTTCTCCTATGCGGAATATTCACAATAGCGAGTGCTCTTCTTGATGACGAATCAAACGATTCTAACACAGAACCAAGAACAGAAAAGACAAGTTCTAAGGACTCTACTCAAGTCAACAGTCATATCACTATTACACAAGCCTCATCCGAGGATCCGTACAAAGAATTAGAATCACTAATTGGGTTAGCCCCTGTGAAAGAGGAGGTCAAGTCACTCACCAACTTCATCAAAGTACAACAAGCGAGAAAAAACAAAGGATTACAAGAGACACAAGTCTCGTACCATCTAGTTTTCACAGGGAATCCAGGTACAGGAAAAACCTCAGTAGCCCGTATCATGGCACGTATATACAAGGACTTAGGCATTCTGAAAAAAGGTCACTTGGTAGAAACCGACCGTTCGGGACTCATTGCCGAATATGTGGGACAGACGGCTATAAAGACAAACGCAGTAATCGACTCCGCCATCAATGGGGTTCTTTTCATTGACGAAGCATACGCACTCACAACTGGAGGTGAACAAGACTATGGAGGAGAAGCCATTGCCACACTACTCAAACGCATGGAAGATGACCGAGACAGTTTGGTGGTCATTGTAGCAGGTTACACCGATGAGATGAAACATTTCATTGAATCCAACCCAGGACTGCAATCTCGTTTCAACCGTTACATTCAATTTCCCGACTATTCTGCTCAGGAATTGCACGACATCTACATACAAAGAGCCCAAAAAGGAGGATACCGTCTAACAGAGGAAGCCGACCAATACCTTTTGAGTCGCATGGAAAAGGCCGTTGCCAACAAAGACCGTCATTTTGGGAACGCCAGATACGCACGTAATTTGTATGAAAAAAGTATCACATGTCAAGCAAACAGATTGGCAAAGGATAGCATTGAGAACCTTTCCAAAGAAGACCTTTCCAT
Source organism: Paludibacteraceae bacterium (assembly GCA_017430235.1). Taxonomy (GTDB): domain Bacteria; phylum Bacteroidota; class Bacteroidia; order Bacteroidales; family Paludibacteraceae; genus UBA1181. Next base: position 31,332 of record JAFRNH010000003.1, read on the forward strand.
CATAGAAAAAATTGACATTGAAAGTGTAAAATAAAAAAAACGAATTGTCAAAACCAATATAAAATCACACAAGAATTATGGATACAATCGACAATCAAGAAATGAATATACAAGAGACTGAAACTCTACTCTCTCAGAACGGAGAGCAAAACAAAGCACATTTGAAATCCATCTCCAATTGGTTGGTTCTCTTTTCTGTCTGCAGTTTAATCAGTTGCATAAACTATATAGGAGCAGGAATTTTCTTAATGATCGACCGCTCCTTCTTCAACCCAACACGTATTTTCATTTCTGTGCTTCTGAAACACAACATATTGTATGGTTTGGTCATCATAGCCTTGGGTATCATATTTCTCATTCCAACATATCAGTTGTTCAAGACCTGTCGAATGCTTAAATCCTATTTAAAGAGCGGAATGGAGAGTCAATACACGTTGGCACTGAAAGAGTTCAAATCATTCTGCAGATTCTGTGGCGTTGCCACCATCATTATGGTTTTAGGAAGTGTCATCTACTATTTTATTGGATGATCCTCAACCAAATGAACGGTCATTACAGATGAAACAAATCACCTATTCGGATGGGTTCTTTGGGCAAAGATAATCTGTCTGGACCCAACTTCTCGAAATATTGTTTCTGTTTCTCCCGATTCATGCTAATAGCACCATAGATGTATTTGTAGGACATCTCCATGCCGAGATCCCAGTATGCGAACCCGTTTTCTTTCAACCACGTACCTAATGCAGCCATCTGAACGGTTCCGCTATTGTTTTCCGTATGAAATCCACATAAACTTGCGTATGCATTGTGTGTGATGAAACCCAATTCGCCAGCTACCAACTCGTCACCATGCCATAGTTCCACACTATCCACACTCACTTCGGAATCTGGATTGTTATGGATGTTCCGGAAAACATCAAGCAACGGAGGGACAAGCCAGGTTCCCTCAGCCTCATAATGTCTAATGATTTGTTCCGCACACAAATCAAAATTTCGGTTGAATGTCAGAGTATAATCAGCAAAGGTTTGCTTCACATACCTTCGAGTCTTCTTAGGAAATCTGAAATTGTCAAAATCAATTATCATTTTTTTCTCATGATGTCGTATCGTCATAAAATAACGAGCCAAGAAAGTGATTTTTCCACTATCATCACGTTTTACAGTTGAATATAGTCTCTCATATTTATCCCGCTCCGTTATAGTTTCTATTGCTTTTTCCATAGACATCGGGTAATACCCCAAAGAAAGGGACTTTCGCACAACATCTTCATAAAAATCAGGACATACGGCATCCTCCTTTATGATTTCAGACGCACTAATACACATCACGGGAGGAATACGTTCTCCATGCGGTTGACTTATAAAATCAACATAATTATTCTCTAATTTAACTTGTAAGTTTTCAAGATCATCAACATTATTAACCCTCACGCCACATCTATAAGTTATAATTTCGACAATCTCCTTGTAAAAATAATATACTGGTTCTGAGGGACGAAAATTCGGACCAAGACTTTCCTCCATTTTTTTAATCTCGTCTATCTCTTCTTTTTCATTCATTTAAGTATCTTTTAATTATTTCAATTTTTCCTTTTCTTCCAACAAACTCTTCAATTCTTTCAATTGCTCTTCCACCCTATCTAACTGTCTTTTCAAATCATCATTGTTGTCGCTAACCATTGCATCAACAAAGACGGAGTTGATAAAAGACATTCCAACAATACCACCCATAATCAAGATTCCACAGAAATAGATAGTAGACAGACGCCCAATAAATGGAGTTGAAACAGCGGCAATACGATTAGGAATCTCATACCAACCCTCTATCGTGCACATTCGGAAGATTGTATAAACAGAATTCGTCGGCGTATCAAAATATTCTGGGGCAATCTGACCAAAGAGGTCACAACTAACCAAACCGAAAATAACAACTAAGATAAAATAACTTAGCAACAAGACATACGACTGTCGGATGGCCAATTTAAAGCCAGAGACCAGTTTTGCAATTCCTGGAAAAAGATGAATGGTTCGTAACAAACGAAGGATTCTCATCAATCGAAGTACGAACAAAACGGAAAGATTTACCATCTTAACTGGATATACAAACTGTATAATGAATGGAATACTCAAAAGCACCAAAACAAAATCCAATCGATTCCACCCAGATTTCAAATATTCTCGCATTCCATAATGAGATATCTTCACTATCATCTCAATCAAGAAGACAATGGCACAAACGAACTCAATCACCTCCATCCATGCCCATTTGCTACTGCACTCCTGAAAATAGATTGAAATTGCATTGATTAAAATGAAACCATAGATAACCTTGTTGCTCAGAAATATTCTTTTAAGGAAACTTAATATCATAATCATTTGTAATTTACAATTCACAAAAGTACAATCATTTATTTGTTTTGTAATTATCAAATCTGAAAAAAAATCTATTACACCTTCCTCATTCTCTTTCTTTCCAAACAGACTTAATTCTTACCGCTTAACTCTTAATTCTTAATTGTTTTTCCTATCTTTGCACGTTCATTGAAGATAATATACAAACATATAAAATGGCAAAAGAATTAACACCACGCAGTGAGGATTACTCACAATGGTATAACGACTTAGTTATCAAAGCGGATTTAGCTGAAACATCCGCAGTTAGAGGTTGTATGGTCATCAAGCCATACGGTTATGCGATTTGGGAAAAGATGCATAACGAGTTGGATCGCATGTTCAAAGAGACGGGCCACGTCAACGCATACTTCCCGTTGTTCATTCCAAAATCCTTCTTAAGCAAGGAAGCTGATCATGTGGAAGGATTCGCAAAAGAGTGTGCTGTCGTCACTCACTACAGATTGAAAACCAACCCAGATGGCAGTGGTGTGGTAGTTGATCCAGATGCCAAATTGGAAGAGGAACTGATCGTTCGTCCTACCTCAGAGACTATCATTTGGAACACTTACAAAAATTGGATTCAGTCCTACCGTGATCTTCCTATTCTATGTAATCAATGGGCTAACGTTGTTCGTTGGGAAATGCGTACACGTTTGTTCCTTCGTACAGCAGAGTTCTTGTGGCAAGAAGGTCACACCGCACACGAAACCTATGAGGAGGCAGAAGCAGAAGCACAAAAGATGCTGAATGTATATGGCGATTTTGTGGAAAACTTCATGGCAGTGCCAGTCATCAAAGGAGTGAAATCCGAAACCGAGCGTTTTGCCGGAGCTGTTGACACCTACACCATCGAAGCATTGATGCAAGATGGAAAAGCACTTCAATCAGGTACATCCCACTTCTTAGGTCAGAACTTTGCAAAAGCCTTCGATGTTCAATTCCAAACACGTGAAGGCAAACTCGATTACGTATGGGCTACCTCATGGGGTGTATCCACCCGTTTGATGGGTGCGCTCATCATGACTCACTCCGATGACAATGGATTAGTATTGCCACCAAACTTAGCTCCTATCCAAGTGGTCATCATCCCTATTGCCTTCAAGAAGTTGACCGATGAGATGAAAGCAAAAATCGATGCGATGATTGCCAATTTGAAAGCATTGGGCATCTCTGTCAAATATGATTCTGACGATACTAAGACACCAGGATGGAAATTCGCCGAATACGAATTGAAAGGTGTGCCTGTCCGCTTGACCGTAGGTCCTCGTGATTTCGAAAACAACACCATCGAGGTGGCACGTCGCGACACACTTACGAAAGAGAATGTCAGCATGGACGGAATCGCAGAATATGTAAAGAACCTCTTGTCTGAGATTCAAAAGAACATCTTCCAAAAGGCTTTGAACTATCGTAATTCCATGATTAAGAAAGTGGATAGCTATGATGAGTTCAAGACAGAAATCGAAAAAGGTGGCTTCATTTTAGCTCACTGGGATGGAACACCAGAAACAGAAGCTAAGATCAAAGAAGAGACAAAGGCAACCATCCGTTGTGTTCCTTTCGACACCTATTTGGACGATGACAAAGAGCCAGGCAAGTGCATGGTGACTGGCAAGCCATCCAAATGCAGAGTGTTATTTGCAAGATCATATTAATTTTCATATCACAAAGCGTTGGAGCAGACTGTTCCAACGCTTTCTTTTTCGAATATACCATGAAAAGAAGTTTTTTGTTTTCTATCCTATTTCTATCCACGCTGTTATCACATGCGGGAGTAAGGTCATTGTATGAACCTACATCATTAGAGTCGACTCAATCTGTCAGTACGGATTTGTGTGAAAATATACATATATACCTAAAGTTGGCTCCACAAAAAACACTTCCTTTGCATTATGACTATGAAAGAGCAGAAAACAGAACACTCTATTTTTCTCCAAATACAACAACGTTTGTAAGAGATGCGGAATACTTTCTACCCTACACCAAAGGATATACCGCATTGGGATTTATTTTCGATCCTTCATTTCTTTACAAAATAAACGAAAAAGCAAGCATCCGAGCAGGTATTCACCTCATGGCATTCGCTGGCGACCACAAAACCATTCGGAATGTATCCCCCATTCTATCCCTGACATTTCAACCCGTCAAATGGTTGACACTGACAGGAGGGACGCTAGATCCCGGCATATATCATTTTTTATACGAACCCATGTATGATTTCGATCGCTTCTTCTACGACAATCAAGAGATGGGATTATCCGCAAAGGCCATCACAAAATATTGGTTTTCAGATATGTGGTGCAACTGGGAGGACTTCATTATCCCAGGATCTGATTTTCAAGAACGATTCACCTTCGGATGGAAAAACGACTTTCATACACCTAAGAGAGCGCATAAAGCACAAATCGACATACCCTTCCATCTCATGATGAACCACAGAGGTGGGCAAATCGATGCAGTGGAAGACACCTGCATTGAAACGCTAATGAATATAGCAACAGGGATCAATGCAGATATAACGATAAAAAATAAGATTATAATCACCCCCGACATACCATTCTTCTTTTTCTCAAATCGTTCCAATGAAGAACATATTCATACCCACTATAAAAACGGTTACGGTATCTATCCACAGCTATGCGTACAAAACAGAAGATTAAAGCATCATTGGAAGGTCAATGCAGGATATTGGTATGGCAATAAATTCATATCAGGAAGAGGCAGTTACCTTTTCCAATCGAGATCATACTTTGACGAGGCATTCGAACGACAATATAGACACCTGATCACAGGAAAAGTTTCCTACATTTATCATTACAAGAAATTCTCTTTTGGCGGAGAGTTCCAACTCTATTATGATACCGACGAAGCATCCACAGACATATCGGCCGGCATCTATATGCGTTTCGAACAACTCTTTAAAATTCACACATTCAAAGAAAACGAAAAAGAAAAAATAGGATTCTTGGGTTTATGAAACACATACTTTCACTACTTATCTTACTGAGCTTATCCGCACAAGTATTTGCCAAAGAGAAGCAACGCGTGACTGAGCAAGGCTCCTCCCTCTTCTATCGAAGTTGGAGATACCCCGTCGTTACCGATGGGAAAGAAAAAGAAGTAGAGAAAGACACCCTATCATCAGACTCACTACCTACCATAAGGGAAAAAACGGACACACTCATGGTCGATTCGCTACCACCACTTCTCGATTCGTTAAATCAGCAAATTGACACACTGGTTCGTCATCCACAAGAACTGACAGAGAGTCCGGACGACAACACGAAGAGAGATTCAATGAATGTTGCGTTACCGAATGATGGTCCAAGGGTAGAGTTACCCGACATCAACACCTGCATAGTCTATTTCATCTTCGACCAAGACAATTTCATCACCGATTACAGTGCAGAGTTTGACACCATCATGCAATTCATCGATTATCACAAAGGGAAAAACTTTGATGTGATTGGGCATACGGATGAAAGAGGAACGGTAGCCTACAATCAGAAGTTATCAGAACGCAGGTCAAAGAAGGTGTACGATGTTTTGGTGCGTCGTGGCGTAGATCCAAGACGCATGAAGATGATTGGACGCAGCGAATTAGAATTAGCCATTCCACATGCAAAGAATGAGAGAGAACATTTGTTGAACAGAAGAGTGGAAATAAAAGTACGTCAAGAATGAAAAAGAGATTAGTGACCATACTGTTTGTCCTTAGTTGTCTGTTCTCCGCAACAGCACAACAAGATTTCTTTTTCACGCAACAGACCTTCTCCAGGGGAAACATCAATCCAGCAGGAGTAGGAAACACGGGGGATGTAGATTTATTTTTATTTGGACGATTACAATGGTTAGGGGTAGACAACGCACCCCACACAGTCTTATTCAATGCGACAAATTACTTCCAGAAGATTCAATCAGGCATTGGATTAACGGTCTCTCACGATGCCATTGGTATCGGGCACAGCACCACAGAAGTGAAAGGAGAATACTCCTACCAAATAGACTTAAATCCACGATGGATTCTCTCCATGGGAGTATCCGCAGGAATCTTTCTAGGCATATACGACCCGATGGCCAACACGTTGGAAAATGAGGGAGAAAGGAAGCATATCGATCTGCCAACAGAGAAAGAGCAAGTATTATCACCCGATTTCAATATAGGATTCGAGCTCAACTCCATGAACTGGACATTTGGAGTATCATGTACCCACATACAGAACAACAAGTCTACCTCCTACTCGTCCGACAGGCATTTTTACGGGTATGCCATTCGAACACAAAAAATCAACACAAATTGGGATTTGATGATTGATTTAGGATATATGAATCGCAATAAAGTTCACTTAGTCGATTTAGGTCTTTTGGCATTCTATCATCGGCTATTTTGGGGTGGTATGTCATGGAGACCAGACCTTGTGAATGGATGTAATCCCTCCTATTTATCAGCTATGCTAGGATTTGAGTATCAAATATTTAGATTTGGATATGTATACGAATGCGGATTAGGAAGCAACAGCACACTACCAAGCAACACACATGAAGTAATATTATCCATCCGAATTCCAAAAAGCAAAAGCACTCCAAAAATTGATTAATATCAATATTTTGTGTGTTTTATCACAAACACTAAGAAAAATTTACAATCCTTAACAAATATTAGGATAAGATAGAAAAAAAAGCTACCTTTATAGTTAAAATCCATAATAGGGTTAATAGCATCTAACCTATTAAAAGATAGAAGATTATGAAACAAGCAAACTTAGAAAAGAAAATACATAGATGTATTTTTGTCGCCATATTATCTTTATTCTGCGCAGGAAACCTTAACGCAAAGAATGAGGACACTCCAAATCTAGACTTCTCGTTTGGATCATTTGCCAACTGGGAAAGGTACTATGCATACTTTGGTCCGGTGGATTTCAGTGATTTCAACAGTCCAAACATATACACGAATTCACCATACGCACCATCGGTAAACAATACGGAGGTATGGACAATGAAAAACGGAGATGGAGATTCATATCTATGGGAAAGTAGATCTTATTATGGAAAGCACGAAATACACGGAACATTTAGCGTAACCACGACACAAGGAAGAGACGTTAACATGTCGACCTGCGACCGTGCATTAAAGAGGCTCCCTGACAACTTTAGTGCTGCAGGTATTGTAGGAACCACATCAACCAACACAGAGATTATATACGACTATTCATCTCCAGACAAATGGATGCGAAGAGCCATGGCTGAGAAATTGGTTTATCGTTTCCGTGTCACCAACAAGAGTACGCTGTTGAAACTTTGTTTTGCAAGTGTATTGTTTGAGCCTAATACAGATGCAGGAGCACACTTTGGAGACGAGCACCCAGGAATGTGTTTGAACGTAACAGCTGACAATGGAACCCGAGTTCTCCCATGCGGTGAATATTGTGGAGATGCAAGTAGTAATGATAACACACTTGTCGCATTATCAAAAAACACCGATGGTTCATGTTACTCCGATGCCGGACGTAACAATCTAACATACAAGCCATGGACAACAAACATTTATGACTTAAGAGAATTTGTCGGTTCTGAAGTTGTTATCGAAGGCTATGTACACGACTGTTTGCTTGAGTTGTACATTTGTAACCAATGTAACACATGTCACCCATCAGACAACGGAGTCACAGATTACGGAAATGGAAGGTTGGTACTTAATCAATGTGATTATTGTAGAACCAAAAACGTAACTGTGAGAAAATGTGTAATGGCAGGAGGTCACACCGCGTATGGTTACATGACAGGAGAAACCACAGAGTTAAGAATAGACGTGGAAAACTGTCCTAACCCCAACGATCCTAACGACAGAGTGAAAATAACCGTTCCTGAAGGATTTGGCAAAGGCAATTATGTATGGAAAACTTCCGACGGTGTCAGTTTGATTGATGAATACGGAATACCATACGATGAAAATTTCGCCTACGTTAAACGTGCAGAGATTCAAGATGTAGATTACATCTGTTCGATAAAGGGAACCAATCCTGATTGTCCAGGCATATCCATATCCACACGTATTGCCAAAGACCCTATTGTAATGGATTTCATTAGCAGTAATGCTTGTTACAACTACATAACATTCAACGACAAAACATACATTTCAAAGATATTACAGAACGGAACTTACATTGAACCTGATACTATTTTGAAATGGTCATGGGATTACGATGATCACCATGGAATATCAGGGAATTTGGCAACTTACACAAAAGAACAAGTTGAAAACGATGAAAGTCTTAAAAATCCTCACGGCGAATTCAGATGGACAGACGCCAACCAAGGAAAGTATGACATGACCTTGACTGTCGAAACAGCCAAAGGATGTACACTATCCATCGTCAAACCGTTTAAAGTACAACCTCAACCAGAAATTCAATTGGCCGGTGTAACCGACATTTGTATAAACACAAGTTCACAACTGCAAGTCACCAACTACAACGATCCTAACAACCGTTATGTTTGGAAAAAATGTAACGGTGATTGTCCTACTGACAGATGCGAAGGCGCTTTAATTCAAGATTCCTCAGCAGCGACAAACAGTGCCTTTTTAGACATAGAAGGTATTTCGAGCAATGCTGGAAAATATTGTGTGGAAATCATTCGTAATGAGGATTTGTTGGAAGGAAACGTTGTGATTGGTAGCCAACAATGTACCTATCACAAAAACTTTGAAGTTAAAATCAAAAACATTCCTACTTTCAAATTCAAAAACGCACAAAAAATCAATGGAAGATATCAGGTGGATATCTGTAAAGGAGAAACAGTAGACCTTGAAATCGACGATTCACAAAACACTGTCCCAGTATACACATGGAGTAACACCCAGAATGGCAAAAAAATCACCGTCGGTCCTACCGACACTACTGAATATTTGGTGACAGCCATATGCGGATGTAACGTATCCGATAGTATATGGGTAAACGTGAAACCATTGCCTCAACTCTCCGTCGACGGTCCTGCTGCCATCTGTCAGAACACCACCACAGAATGGACTGCGCAAGGATTGGATAGCGACGAAGAGAACACTTATAAATGGTTTAAAGATAACAGTCAAATTAGTACATCAAAGACGATAAATCTATCCTACTCCACTCCAGGATATTATTATTATACATTGAAGGGAACCAACCGTTTGGGTTGTACCGACTCTACGCAAAAACAATTGACAGTTAGAGCCAATCCAAATCCTAACGTGCCAGCTCCTTCACCTGTCTGCGAGAACAAAAACGTTATCATCAACGTATACAACGTCGACTCTTGTCAGTGGATAAAAGATGGCGGCAACGTTTATGGAGAGATGTTACACGTACCATCAGAAAGTTCCATCAACGAACAGCCTAAATCTTCTGTATACAAGTTGAAAACTTATGTCTTCTATACTGACACATTCTGTACCAAAGAACAAGACATCAATATCACTGTCTACAAGATCCCTGAAATTAAAATTACAGGTCCTGATGGAATATGTAAAGGTCAATCCGTCACATTCGTAGCAACAGATACCGCAGACTATAGCAACTATCCTAATAGACCGACCAATCCAACTTACAAATGGAATGATGTAAATAGCACACAATCAGCTACATTAACAACAACACCAGTAGCCAGTTCAACATATACAATTAATTGGAACAACGGTACTTGTAGCAATTCTGCAGCAAAGTCGGTTGATGTGTACGAAAGACCTATTTTCGGTGCTGCTCCTATATACCCAAGAGTATGTCCGGGCGACATGGACACCATCGTAGCAGAACCAGGCTTTGCGTCATACAGATGGTTCTCTCTAAGATCTGTCAATGATACAATATGGTTCACGCCAAGTGCAGGCATGGATCCAAACAAACTTGACCTACAAATCAATAATGACATTGATATATATGTAAAGGTAAAAGACGCAAACGGTTGTGAAGGAGAAGCAAAAACACAAGTGACAGTTAAGCCTTTACCTAACATCAACCACATTGGTCCAAATGAAATATGCGAAGGTTCTCAAATCACAGTTGCACCAACAGGTGGAGAGTCGAACCTATATTCATGGTCATATAAATATAGCAATGGTACAGAAACAGAAATACCAAATGTTACAGGTACTCTTGTAGATTATCCCGACTGTAATGGATGTGGATCTGTCACCTACACCGTATGGGGTACAAAAGATGGGTGTAGAAACAGTCACTCATTTAATATCTCAATCAAGGAACAACCTAAAATTATAATAGAAGGAGACAGTTTCATATGTAAAGGTCAAGGTGTTGCTACCCTTAAAGCTAAAAGTACAGGAACGACGATTAGTAATTGGAGTTGGACGGGTATGGGTGTCACCACAAATACTATAAGTGTCACTCCAATCACTGAGCAAACCTATTATGTAGTAGGAAAAGCAGCATCAGGAGGTTGTGATGGACATGCAAGTTTCACTGTAAAAGTAAACGAACCTCCAATCATAACCATAGAAGACAATGGTCCTATTTGTTCAAAAGACACCATCAGGCTGACTGCCACATCCCAATCTGAACTAGACAGTTGCGCGTGGAGTTTTGTTTCCGAGGGAACATTAGAAAACAATTGGATTACTTATGGTCCAAACAAAATTACCTTAAAGACTCCTTTAATGGGAACCACGACCTTCACTGCAAAAGCATACGATAAAAATCAATGCTACTCTACTAAGGAAAAAACGATTATTGTTTATCAGAAACCGGAAGTCACAACAGATGCCAAAGACATTTGTAGAGGTGATCAGATAAGCATTTCTGCAGATGGTGCAGCATCATACAGATGGTTAGACAAAACAGGAAGAGTCTTATCGACATCCACTCGATTCACAGACAACTCCTACTCTGACGCAACTGAATACGAAATCTATGTTGAAGGAAAAGAAAACGGTTGTGTAGACACGACTCTTGTCAAATTCAAAATCAACGAGAACCCTACAATCACCATCACAGGTCCACACATCTTCTGTCAAGGAGACGCCATCAAACTTACAGCCACTACAGGCAACGATTCTCTCTACCAATGGAGTACGGGAAGTATTGAAAAAACATTGAGGACAATTGCCACCGGTTCCGTCAACTCCGTCAGCGTAATCGCGACAGACAAGAATGGTTGTACAGCAGAGAAGGCTCACAATTTTACAGTTGTCATACCACCTAGTATTTTCATAGATGGTCCGAACAGTATATGTAGTGGTCAAGATTATACTTTAACCGCCAAAGACAGAAACAACACAGGAGCTTTAACATATCAATGGTATGTAGGAGAAGAGACCACTGGCAAGGAATACCGAAATCCTAAGGACAATGCTTGTTCTGCTGGGGATTGTGATGAGATACATCCAACAACAGAAGAGAGCACAAAATATATCGTATCGGGTACACAAAACCATACCATAAACAACGAGGTTGCAGTCTGCAAAAGTTCTGCTGAAATTTTCATCACGGCCCATCCTCGCCCTAAGGTTGTTATTGAAGGAAACAATCAGGTATGTAACGGTAGTTCAACAAACCTAACAGCATCCGACACATCTGATGCCATCATCAAATCTTGGGAGTGGTTAGAAGGTACGGCAGTCAACAACATAACCACAACTAACAACACAAAGAGTTATCATAACACTGGTACTCTAACTAACAGTCAAAAGTACTTCGTTGCTGTTGCCACCTCAACTTACAACTGTCTAGGATCTGACACGTTCATTGTCAACGTTCATCCACGTCACACCGTAGAAATAGTAGGAAAAGATTATGTGTGTGAAGACGGAACGATCCAATTGTCATCAAAAGTGTATGACAATGAAAACGCGCTCGTCAGCAGTAATAACGTTCAGGAATTCTCATGGTTGCCACAAGGAGGTAACGATGCGGAAACTACCGAAATGAGTTTGTCTGGAACCACAACATTCCGACTCAACATCAAAGATCCTAACGGATGTGCAGCTAGTTCAGATCCTTTTGTTGTTCAATGGATCAACAAGCCTACAGTAACAGTAACTCACGAAGGAAACAACTGTGCTGGAATCAATGATATCACTATGATCGCAACAGCCAACAAAGAGGCTGGAGCAATAAAAAGTTGGATTTGGAATAACAGCGATGGAACTTCTATAGACTCTACTGAAGGCAACGTCAATCCTAAACAATTTGACATTCCAGTCCTACAAAAAACAACCACTTATCAGGTAATTGCAGAAGACACATTCGGTTGTGTTTCTCTTCCTGAAATACATGAAATTGTCATTAATGAAATGCCAGACATCACCATCACTGGTGTTGATCACGCATGTCAGAATAGCACCATTGAATTAACTGCATCCTCTTCATCTAATGGAACCATCCAATGGATCGACTCAGAAGCAAACAACAATGCCAATGCAAATGATTCAATACGAAGAGTCACACTCACAGAGAAAAGAACTCATCAATTTATTGCTAGCGTAACAGCTAATGGATGTACAGCCAATGACACATTGAATGTCTCCGTATATGGCAATCCTACCGTCACTATTGAAGGTAAAAATTACATCTGCCGTGATGACAATCAAGGTTTAACATTAACCGCGAACGTCACAAAAGCTTCCGATGAAGCGAACATACAACAATACCAGTGGAACATTTCAAATGATAACAGTCAATCCATTACGATTCGTCCAACAAGTAATTCAACCAAATGTATCGTAACGGTTATCGATGTCAATTCATGTACTCATAAAGCAGAAAAAGATATTTCAATCATTGAAAATCCAATTCTTTACATTAATGGACATACGAATGGTGACACAATCATCTGTCAAGGCAATTCCATACCTTTAAAAGCCTCTTCAGAGCAAAACATAACTGAATTCACATGGTATAAAGGCAATACAGAGATAGATGGAAACACATCCAGCAACCTAACATCTGATAACATTGCCAGCCAAACGATATATAGCATAGAAGGTGTATTACCAACCTATGGTTGTATCGGACGGGCTCAATTAACCATAAAGACTAAGCCGTACCCTACATTCACTGTCAACGACACATTCTCTTGTCAAGGATTGACATCCACCATGAAAGCTGTAGGTGATGCCGACTTCTACGAGTGGAGTTGGACTAACGCATCGGGCAACGAAGAAACCGCTTCTGGTTCTATATATTCTGAAATTCTCAATGCAGATCGCACATACAAAATCAGAGGAACAAAGAATGGTTGTACGACAAATTACCAAACGGCAAATGCCTATGTGATGAACAATCCAACCATTGTGGTGAAAAAAGACGATGTTAATTTTGATTACGAAAATGACACAATCACATTGTGTTATCAAGATAACGCATTATTAAAAGCATCAGGTACAGGTACAGAATACACATGGAATCCATCATCAAACACAGATCCAAATGTCACTATTAGTGCATCTACGGTCGGACTTCAGAAATATTCCGTATCTTCATCTCTGACATATAATAATGACAGAACCAATCACAATGATCTGACATGTCAATCTACGGCCGTTGTCAATATATCAGTAAAAGAGCGTCCGAATGTCACATTAAAAGGTCCTGCTACAATCTGTCAAAACGAAAAAGTTCAAATTACTGCATCTGGTGCAGACACATACAGATGGACACTGAACAACGTCTTAAAAGACACAACAGGTGCTTCATATACGGATAGTTTAACCACTACTACAACTTATAAGGTAGTAGGATTCAAAAACGAATGTGAAAGCCTTCCTGTAGAACATGTCGTAACGGTAAAGAACTCTGTCAATCCAAGTTGGGGCACACCAGAAGTTTGTGAGGGTCAAAGTCTCCAATTAACAATCAACGGAGCAACATCCGTATATTGGGAAAGAGAAGACGTCTTAACTGGTGCCACCCGTACATTGACGAACGTTCTTCCTACAACCAACGATCATCAATATGCCGAATATGATATCAAGGCTTATTATAATGGTTGTTCGAAAGACACTACGATTCGAATTAAGATTAACCGAGTTCCAAGCATCACTTTCAATGTCACAAGAGACGGTGTTACAGAGACAAACAAGAAAGAAATCAGCATTTGTTTGAATGAACAAGTAAGCATCGAAGCTGTCGCAGAGAATGCAAGCATAACACGTTGGAACACTGGTGCAACAAATACCGAAACAATAACAGTAAAACCTCAAACGACAGGTTCCTTCGCATATATTGCACATGCACAAGCAACAGAAAGTGGTTGTGAATCGGAAAACACGTTCAATGTAACTGTCAACCCTAATCCAATCATCACAATCAACGAAAAGACAAATGGAAGTGAAGAGATTTGTCAAGACGCTTCATTCAAATTGACCGCAAGTGGTTCAACAGGATCACGTGCAGACCAATATAAATGGGAGTCCAAGTTAGATGACAATGCTAGCTACAACACTCTATATGAGGTAAGTGCAAACAAGACAGAGCATACCATTGCAAATGCATCACAAAGGACAATCTATAGAGTAACAGGATACAACGACTACTGTTCTAGTACAGCTGTCTTCGATGTGAAGGTAAACAACAAACCTGCTATAGAGTTTGATTATACAAAGGCTTGTGCTGGCCAGTCTAACGCTGTAAGCATAAAAGAGAATGTCTATGTTCCAACCACCCAATATCAATGGTCATGGGATGACAGCAACGGAAGAGGTTCCGTCAACAATGCCAAGTCTATTACGCAAGCACTTCAAAACGACCGAAAGTTCGTTGTGAGAGCCACATCAGACAAAGGATGTAAAAACGCAGACAGCGTCAATGTGGAGGTTTATCCTTTACCTGTATTCACAGTATCAAACGACACCTCAATATGTTCCGGAGGAGAAGCCACTCTCTCTGTTTCA